>NZ_JACVZN010000003.1:0-120456 GCF_017151895.1 Staphylococcus sp. EG-SA-15
ATACATTAGTTACTACTTTTCCAGTATTACCTGTTCTAGTCATTAAAATATCTTCTTTATTTGCAATTACTGATTGAGGGGGATTTTCGATAAAATATTTAGTTTGACTATTTGGTCTTAAAAATTCATTTGTTATATAAAAATACAACTCTGGAGAATATTCAGTTTTACGTTCATTAATAGCAATCTGTAATCCTTGATTTATTTTAGTAAAATCAGCAAACTGCTTCTCTTCCCATTCGCCTTCAAATTCTGGGAATCTCAACTCTGGCACATTTTTCTTTTGTGTATTACTCATCTTTCAACACCCCTAGTTCTTTCAGGTATGCATTGATTTCTTGTTCAATTTCTGCGATTTCTTTGTCGATATTTTTCAAATCTTGTTGGACTTGATCTAAATCAATTGGCGCTTCTTCTTCGAATGTATCGACATATCTCGGTATGTTTAGATTATAATCGTTCTCGGCAATCTCTTGTAATGTCGCGCTGTAGCTATATTTATCAATCGTTTCTTTACGCTTATATGTGTCTATAATACGTTCGACTTGGGCATCGCTTAAATGGTTTTGATTTTTTCCTTTTTCAAAATCATTGGATGCATCGATAAATAATACGTTGTCGTCTTGTTGGCGACATTTTTTAAATACTAAAATACATGTTGGAATACTTGTACCATAGAAAATATTCGCTGGTAAGCCAATCACGGCTTCTAAGTAGTTCTTTTCTTCAATTAAATAACGACGAATGACGCCTTCTGCGGCACCACGGAATAAGACACCATGTGGGAGTACAACTGCCATGGTACCTTCATCGTCTAGGTAATGTACCATATGTTGAATAAAGGCAAAGTCTGCTTTGGATTTTGGCGCAAGCTTGCCGTAACCACTAAATCGTTCATCATTTTCAAATTTTGAATCTGCTGTCCATTTCGCACTATACGGTGGGTTCGCAATAACCGCATCAAATGTATGGCCTAAAAAGGCTGGATTTTCCAACGTGTCATCATTACGGATATCGAAATTTTCATATCGTACATCATGTAATAACATGTTCATGCGTGCTAAGTTGTATGTAGTATTGTTACGTTCTTGTCCGAAATAACGATACACTTGCGTTTCTTTACCAACACGTAACAACAGTGAACCTGAACCACATGTTGGGTCATACACGTGACGTAATTTATCTTTACCGTCTGTGACAATCTTCGCCAGTATCTTAGATACTTGTTGTGGTGTATAGAACTCGCCTGCTTTTTTACCCGCTGTCGCCGCAAAGCGCCCGATAAGGAATTCATATGCATCTCCTAACATATCAATTTCCATATCACTGTGAACGAATGGTAAGTCGTCAAGGTTAACCATGACTTTAGAGATTAACGCAGTACGTTCTTTGACATTGTTACCTAGTCGTGTTGAACTCAAATCCATATCGCTGAACAGCCCGATAAAGTCATTTTCACTTTCTTCACCTAATGTAGATGTTTCAACTTTGCGAATCGCCGTCGCTAGATGTTCTATATCGAAATCTTGCGTTTCAATTTCACGAATCATCGCACTGAATAAATCTTGTGGCTCAATGAAGTAACCGACTTGATCAATTAATTCTGCTTTTAAATCTTCACGGTATTCTTCGTCTGCCCATGCTTCTTGATACGTGATGTCTTCACCTGACAAGGCATCTGCATATTCTTGTTCCGCTTTTTCAGATAAGAAGCGATAGAAAATCAAGCCTAAAATGTAATTACGGAATTCACTCGCATCCATGTTCCCTCTTAAATCATTCGCAATCGACCATAATTTTTTATGTAATTCAGCTTGTTGCTGACGTTGTTTTTCAGTAATAGACATGTGATTCCTCCGCCTTTGAATAAGTAATTTATCTCTTTGTGTAATAGATTTATTATAACATTTGGTTATGTTGCGATGTGGAGAATTTTGATGTTGGTGGTGGAATTAAGATTGATGGACTATTCTTTTGTCATGATATAAAAATACATTTCTAAGAAATGTATTTAAGAAAAAATTAAAAAACAGTTAATTTTATTTAATAAAAAGTAAAAGTATAGTAATTATATACTAGAAAGGAGTTTTATTATGACTAAAGATATATTAAAAAAGTTATTTATAACATTATCTCTTGCAATATTTCTCTCCCCGTTGATTAGTCATGCAGAAAATAAATTATTCGCAAATACATATGAAGAATCTGAAATTTTAAAAAAGAGAGAAAAGTACAATGCAGCCCCTTCCACATTAAGTGAGGAAGTTTTTTCAAAAGTTTCAAATACTATGAAAAGCCCCTATAATTCAGTTGGAACAGTTTTTATTAAGGGGGAGACTATAGCTTCTGGTGTATTAATTGGCAAAAATACAATTATAACAAACTATCATGTATCAAGGATGGCTAAAAAAGATCCGACTAAAGTTATATTCACACCTGGTTCGACTAAAACAGAAGATGGAGTATATAAAACTCCATATGGACAATTTGTAGCAGAAGAAATTAATGAACACCCATATGGACAAGGAACTGATTTGTCTATAATTAAACTAAAACCCAATAAAGACGGAAAGTCTGCAGGTGATTTAATTCCCCCTGCAAAGATTGCAGATTCTATAGATTTGCAACAAGGTGACAAAATAAGCTTGCTCGGATACCCTTATAACTTTTCTACTAATTCTTTATATAGAAGTGAAATTGAAATCTTTAATTTAAATTCTGGTCAATATTTTGGGTATACTGAGTCGGGAAATTCTGGATCCGGGTTGTTTAATTTAAAAGGAGAGTTAGTTGGTATTCATGTTGGAAAAGGAGGAAAATATAATTTACCGATAGGTAAATTTTTTAATACTGAAATTGGCTCATTGTATTCAGTAGATAATTCATTAAGCACTTTAGGTAGTGATTTAAAGAAAAGAGCTGAATTACAGTCTCATTAGTAATGATTCTAGACCTTATTTCATTCTAATCATTATGGAATAACTTTCTACATTAATTTACATCAACACTATTTATATGACAGGTAAAAGCGATCATAATTTAAAATGAAATTTTATAGCCAAAAATATTAAAAAATGATAGAGAGGTGTAAATTGTGAATAAATTCTCAATTGTTTTAATTTTATTAATGCTATTAGTTGCTAACTATCAAATAGTTAGTGCATCTAGCATATCTGATAACAGATCGCTCATTACTGATATATTTAAAACTAAGAACAGCTTGAATACTGCAAAATATGAAGGAAAAGATAGTCATCATTGTACTGCTGTTATGATTACAAAAGATATTGGTTTGACAGCATCTCACTGTAAAGATGGTGGATTTGAAGAAGGATATATAGGGACTATTTATCCTGGCGAATCTGGCTTAGCTACAAATGCTGGAAGTGCTTATATTTCAACATTTAATCCATTTACTGGACTAGATATAGCTATTCTCAAAACAAATAATCAAAGTAACGATTATTCTTATTATCTAAGAAATATAAACTTATCTGTCAAAAGCGTGAACTTTCATAATCTTATAGGAAAAAAGGTATATTCAATCGGATATCCGATTGATAAAAGTGGATATAAGCAATATAAAACAGAAGGTACTATTACTCAAACAGTACATGACAACGCAATTCGAACTACATTACAAAGTACTTCTGGACAATCTGGTTCTGGTGTGTTTTTAAAAGAAAACGATCAATTAATCGGTGTTATTTCAGAAGGAAGTTTGGATGGTAGTTTAGTCATACCAATTAATAGTCAAATTGCAGATTGGATTGACAGAGTAAGACACTATTAAATAGCTTAAAATAAACCAAAAATATCATAGGAGATGAATTTAAATATGAAAGATACAATTGTAAAATTTCTATCAGCATTCCTTGTGATTTCAAGTATTAGTTTGATAGATACATCTTTTAGCTCTAAATATAATAAAATCTCAATAGCTGCCGAGACTAAAAATTTTACAGACTTAGTTGAAGCTACTAAATGGGGAAACTCATTAATAAAGTCAGCCAAGTATTCTTCTAAAGATAAGATGGCTATTTATAATTATACAAAAAATAGTTCACCCATAAATACTCCTCTAAGATCAGCAAATGGTGACGTGAACAAATTATCCGAAAACATTCAAGAGCAGGTTAGACAATTAGACTCAACGATATCTAAATCTGTAACACCAGATTCAGTCTATGTATATAGATTATTAAATTTAGACTACTTATCAAGTATAACTGGCTTTACGCGAGAAGATTTACATATGCTACAACAAACTAACAATGGTCAATATAATGAAGCGCTTGTGTCAAAACTAAATAATCTTATGAATAGTAGAATTTACAGAGAAAATGGCTACTCTAGTACACAACTAGTTAGTGGTGCAGCACTAGCAGGTAGGCCAATTGAATTAAAATTAGAATTACCTAAAGGTACTAAAGCAGCATATATTGATTCTAAAGAGTTAACAGCATACCCAGGTCAACAAGAAGTTCTTTTGCCTAGAGGGACAGAATATGCTGTAGGCAGTGTTAAACTTTCTGATAACAAAAGAAAGATAATTATAACTGCTGTAGTTTTTAAAAAATAAGAAAACATAAATAATATATATCCTAACAAATATACTTTAAAATATTATATTTGTTAGGATTTTTCTCTTGTTAAATGTCATCTACACAAGTACTTACACCGAATTCTTTTAATAAGTGTATTAAATTTTCTTTTTGTGCTTATCATAAAAAATTACTACTCTTTCAGTTAAATAACATCTACTTTTATAGATATTCAAATAATTTATGGTTATAGTTTGTCTGAATTAATGCCACATTATTATTTAATAAAAATCCAAAAAACTCATTCACTCTGTTTACATATTGCTTTTTTCTCGAATCACTTTTTAAAACATAGTGCATATTAAGTTCAGACTTTATGATATTGTTCCTATCTTTTTTTATATTATTTTCATTGTAATGTTTTTTGAAAAATGCATCGTCAATAATATTATTTTTATTAATATAAAAAATAAAGTACCTTAATAACCAATATTTTTCTTGCATTCTAACGCTTGCATCATCGTTGTAAGAAGAATGCACTTCTTTTAATTTATCTTCCAATGTATTTAACAACACTTTAAAGCTAAATTTCTTTTTAATCCACAAAATGACACTCAAACATTTTGAGTAATCATCTAAATCATTTTTTAATATTAATTGTAAAGATTTTTTATTTAGTATTTTTTCTTCATCGAATAAAACAGAGTATAATAATATTTGGTATACTTCTTGATTCCAACCATTTAAAATATAATAATCTAAATTTCCTTTCCATATTTCCTTGTTTTCTTTAAAATATTGCCTTGCTATTTTCTTTAGTTTTTCTTTACTAATTTTTAAGTCTATCAATTGCTCTGTAAAGTTTATAAATTTATTTGTTAACCTCGAATCTTTCAATGAAATATCCAAAAATTTCTCATATAGGTTATATTTTGTTAATTTTTCCCTACTAACAAGAATATTGTTTATCTTATTTGAGGACATTTTTGAATCTCTAAGTTTATTTATTACCACCGAATAAATGCATTTTACTGCTCCTTTATTACCTGAAACTTCTTCACTTAAGCAGAAATCAATAAAATCATTAATTTTTGATTTCCAATCCGCAATTTCCGAGCTTTTATTCAAGCTATCTAGATAACTAAAAATCTCTACTTTTTGCATGTTATTACGATATGGAAAAGTCTGCACATCTGTTTTTTTATCATTTAGAATTAAATTGTACTCTCGACATATGGAATTAAATTCCATCAAAAATCCTTCTTTATCTGTATTTGATACAAATGGATATTTAATATCATCTACATATCTAGCATATTTATATCCTTTTTCAATTAATTTTTTGTCTATATAGCACATATATAGTTCTGCTATTATCCTTGATATAATATTCCCCACGGGTATACCATGAGTTTCTCCATATTGACATTTTTGAATTAAACTATCCAAATTATTAGCAAACCCTTTATATCTATTATCTTTCGAGTTCTGTTTTCCGTGTATGACCCAAGGTATACTATGTGTGTACAAAGTATGATAAAAGTTTGATAAATCTAAAGACAAAATACTATTCCCTCCAAAAAGAAGCCTCTGCTCTATTTTCTTAGTGAATTTAAAATTAAAGTTTAATTCATTAAAATATTTTGAAGTTGATTGTACATTGTTTTCGAAAATATTGATAAATTCCTCTTTATTATCTTCTATAAAAAAACATAGATGTAAGTAACTATAGACATTTGGCATCTTATATTCTCTACGAACATAATTATTTTTAGGAGTATTAAAATAAATTGGTTCCGTATCTACATTCTTTTTAAAATCAGAGAAATTAAAAAATCCTCTTAAATCCTCTGATTTCATCAGAAAATATAAGTCTTGCAAACCAAAAATTTTTAAATAGAAAGTATCTGGTTTGCCATAATAATCTTCTAATTCTTCATTATTAATATTTTTTGATTCAATCTTTTTCATTCTAACATCATAGTATCCATACCTAATTAGAAAAGAACTATCTAAAATCGTGTTATATAAATTACGAATTTTTAAATTCACCATATTTTCTAATCATCCCTTAAATATTAATATTTGCACTTAAAAAGTATACATATCACTCAAACAATCAATAATCATACTTACCTTCAACAAATTCTTTAACATGCAGTGTTATCCCTTGATAATATGGATATTTTGTTAATCTAAATTTCTGCTTTAATGCTTCATCTCTACTATTCGACATCAAATATGCATGTTCAAGATAGCTTAAATATGCTTCATCATTGCCGCTATCTCCAAAACCTAATATTGACTTTACTGGTATATTGTATTTTTTCATCAGAAATTGAGTAGCATATAATTTTCCAGCATTTGACGGTGTGAAGTCAATATCATACGCATTTTCAGGATCACCAGCTAATGGGTTGCTTCGACTAAATCTCGCTGTATAGTTTTGGTCATTTGCGTATCTAACAAGTGCTTCTAGGATACGCCTATCATTGCTGTGATTACCTGTTGAATGAAAATAAAAATTATAATGTGTTTCATTACCTTCAAATGCTCTTTGTGGAATAAATTCGACATTATATTGCGCAGAAATATGACGTAATATATCTTCAATATCTTCAAATAAAAATGGTTCGCTCAAGACTTTCTTTTTATATGTTTCTGATTCAATATATTCGCCATTATTCCAAGTGAACATTTTAGAACTCAAATCAGAAAAGATATGTAATGGTTTAAACGTCATATTAACTTGATCCATTTTATCCATGACACTTTGAAATGTACTTCCTGTCAACACAGCAGTCATCACTTCATTATTATTAGTTAGTTTTTCCAACAATTTTTCCATTTCTCTTAAATGACTTAAATCTTCTTCATTTGTATTATGTTTAAAATATGTTTCATCAAAATCAAACAATAATAGGCGCTTTGACATACTCATTCCTCCATAATATTTTAATGAATTTATCTATAACTTAAATACACTATAAGTCTCAATTAAAAGTATAAGATCGACTATATGCTTTTCATGATTATTATATACAACTAATGAATCGCTATAAACTAAAAACATTGCTTACCACTTTTCAAAATGCACGAGTCATATCCCTCGTTAAAACTATTACTAAAATTCAAAAATATAAAAAAATCAAAAAGTATGTTTTAAACTTTATGAAACGTGTTATATAAATAGTGTAATATACCACAACATTAAAAGGAGATTGAGATATGAAACTAAAATCATTTGTTACTGCCACTTTAGCATTGGGATTATTATCAACAGTAGGTGCAGCTTTACCGAGTCATGAAGCATCTGCAGATAGTAATAACGGTTATAAGGAATTGACAATGGATGGAAAACACACTGTACCTTACACGATCTCAGTAGATGGTATTACTGCATTACATCGAACTTACTTTGTTTTTCCAGAAAATAAAAAGGTACTTTATCAAGAAATTGACAGTAAAGTAAAAAATGAATTAGCTTCTCAACGTGGTGTTACAACAGAAAAAATTAATAATGCACAAACAGCAACTTATACACTTACTTTGAATGATGGTAATAAAAAAGTAGTGAATCTAAAGAAAAATGACGACGTTAAAAATTCAATTGATCCAAGTACAATCAAACAAATACAAATTGTAGTTAAATAATAATTTGAAAATGAAGAATAATTACATGAGGCAAACGCTGAAAAATTGCGTTTGTCTTTTTAGTTATTGAACGAATGATTGAACTTGTAATTTATTTTTGTTTGCTTCTCGTAGTAACAGATTGGCCTATACTAAAGTAAATTCGATATTAATGTCTTCCGTAATTTATAATCTAAACATAACAGTAAATCTCAAATAGCTAGAACACAAATAAATCCCCTCACTACCGCTAATAGTGAAGGGATTTATTTTATTACTTAGACGTAATTATAAATATATTTGTTCTATTGTAGTCTTGCTTAATCATATAAAAAAACTACCATTTCCAAATAACGCATTTTGAAGTCAATTTTCATAAACCGTCATTACATTTCCGCATTCATTATTCAGCTTCTCTAATTTCATCTGAAATATCTTTATAGTCAATATTTGCATTTATGAAATCTTCATCTTGAATTGGAAAATGCTGTTCAAATGTTTCTATATTTTGGATTTCTACCTTAACATCTTCTACTTCAAAATCTAAGACATGTCCACCAAAATTACGATCATCATTTGCAAAGTGTACATGGAATCCTGCTGATCCGATACCATGGAATAGTTCTGGTGTAAAGAACCCAACGACTGAACCTTTGACGTATGTTTCAGTTTGTTCAGGTTGTCTTCTAGCTGAATCAATTAAACGTGTATAAGGTGGCTCTTGTGCCGGCATCATACGTACATGCATTTTTTTAAATAATCCTGAAATTTTTACTGCTGAAAATAAATTTTCACTCAGCATTTTCTCCTTAATTTCTGCAAAAACTGCTTCAGAAGATTTATCTTTCGTTTCATAGCTTGTATCTGCTACGAATTTAGTTACAGTTGCATATGGTGTTAACTCGTCACCTTTTAATTCTACAAATTCTTTATGTTCATTTGCATGGTAAGCTTTTCCATCTAAAAAGATGACCTCACCATTTGAACCTGTTAGTGTAGCGATACCTAGGTCACCATGTTGCAATAATTCATTTATTGATGCAGTTCCTTTTAATAAACCTGCCATTAATGTGCCTAATGTACCATGTTGATATAAAACACTAGCCATAAAATTTCCCACTCCTCATTAACATTTATCTTTGTTTTAGTTAAATACGTCAGGTAACATATTTGTTGAAAGTTTGATATTATCTTTATAATTTACAGGTATATCAATTAATACTGGTCCATCTGTTTCATAGCCCTCTTTAATTGCCGCTTCTAATTCTTCTTGATTAGTAACTCGTAAACCTTTTGCGCCAAATGATTCAGCATATTTTACGAAATCTACAGGACCGAAGTCGACACCTGATGAACGTTTATATTTCATTTCTTCTTGGAATTCAACCATGTTATATTTTCCATCGTTCCAAATAAGTTGAATAATGTTTAGATTTTTACGTACGGCTGTTTCTAAATCTTGTGATGAAAATAAAAAGCCTCCATCGCCAGCAACGGATACAACTTGCGTATTAGGACGTACAAGCGCAGCTGAAATTGCCCACGGTAATGCTACACCAAGCGTTTGCATACCGTTACTAAATAATAAATGTCTTGGATTGTAACTTCTGAAATTACGTGCCATCCAAATATAGTGACTACCAACATCAACTGTTACAGTAGTATCATCAGTTAATACCTTTTGCATAGATTCAATAATTTCGACTGGATGTAGAATTCCTTCTTCATGCGTCGCTTTGATACCAGTTTCTTCATCAATATGTGTTCTTAATTGTTCTAATTCATCCAAATGTTGTTGATTTATAAATGGTTCATCTACTTTGTCAGAAATCATTTCAATCGTTTTAGCAATATTACCAATCAACTCTTTTTTCGGTTGCATATAATTAGTAATTTCAGCTTGAACTTCGTCAATATTGATTATTTGCGTATCTAATTCTTTATTCCAGTTACTAGCCTCATATTCTATAGGATCATAACCGATTGTAACAACTAAATCACTTTTACGTAATAATTCATCACCAACTTGATTACGGAATAAACCCACTCGCCCAAAGAAATGATTTTCTAATACACGACTAATCACACCCGCACCTTGGAATGTTTCTACAACGGGTAAATTGGTACGCTCTACTAGCTTGCGAATAGCATTCGTTTCGTCTGCACTTGAACTTCTCATTCCAGCTAATAAAACCGGAAATGATGCATTTTTAATCGCTTCAATGACATCATTAATATCTTGTTCACTTGGTACACCTAAATTTGGTTTTTGACAAAGTGATATCGCTTTAGATTCAACTGGTGAAGAAATCACGTCTTGCGGAATACTAATAAAACTTGCGCCATTTTTTCCTGAAGTAGCAATACGGATTGCATTTGTCATAACTTCTGATAATGATTCAGGATCTTGTACTTCTTCACTGTATTTTGATGAGTATTTTAATAGCGCAGCATTATCAATACTTTGATGCGTTAATCGTAATAAATCATTACGTTTCACTTGGCCACCTAACGCTAATACAGGATCCCCTTCAGATGTTGCAGTTAATAGTCCAGTCGTTAAATTACTTACACCAGGCCCACTTGTAACAAGTACTACACCCGGTTTGCCTGTTAATCTTCCAATACCTTGCGCCATCATTGCGGCGTTTTGTTCATGACGAGTGACAATAAGTTCAGGACCATCATCAATTAAAGCATTAAATAGATAGTCAATCTTTGCACCCGGAATACCAAAAACATATTCTACCCCATTATTTTTCAAAGTATCAATAACCATATCGGCTGCAGTGTACTTTTTATCAGTCATTTATATTCATTTCCCTTCAAATGTGATGTATAGATGTGTATTACATGTAATTACATTGTGATTTGTAATCTAATGATAGTTACGCAAAATTAATGATGTTTATCAAAATTTTAAATGTACGATTAGATTTGTAATACATATAAATTGCCTTCATCACATTATATAACCTTTGTTAGATGAATAAAAATCGTTATTTGTAATACTAAGTATTCCAAAAATGCATGAGTAGATTTTGTGCGTTGTGATTATGAGGAATGTTGGATTGATTGATGTATAGGATTGTTACGATATTTTGGGATGAGGTATTTAGTCAATGGCAGTTTGAAATTGTCGTTTTATGGCGGGCCGAAAATGTTGTTTTATAGCAACATGAAATTGTCATTTCGATAAAAAAAGCCACAGCAAGACTTAGATCTAACTGTGACTTATACATTTCATACTTATATTTATCGATTGGTTTTATAGTTATAAATGATAGATGCAGTTCCTAAACACATTAAGAAGATAATCATTAAATACATAGAAAAGTTGTCTGTTTTAATATAAAACCTAAAAAGTAGAAACGTCAGCATCGCAACAATAAAATAAACAGGAATAAAAGCTTTCTTCTAAAATATAGAATCTTTCAATTAAGTCACTCCTTATTTTGATAATACTCTTAAATCATGATTCTTGAGTTATCGTCTGGTCGTTCTTGCCCTTGAATATCTATTATTAGAACACTATCGTACGGTCTCCGCAAGCTAAATGACAATTTAATAAAGTACTCTTTTGATTGTGTAAACTTGTACAAATTATACGTGTAAATCAATAATTAATAGTTGAATTAATTCTATACCTGAGACATTAAATAAAAGAAAGTTCATTTATACTACATACATTTCATATTCCCCACACAAACGCAAAAAAACACCTCGACATAACATCGAAGTGTTTTGTATATATCGTTCGACAATTAACGTTTTGAGAATTGAGGTGAACGACGAGCTGCTTTAAGACCTGGTTTACTTTAGGGTTTCGTATAGTTCCATATACTGTCTTAAGGCATGATATTATAGGATTTCTGATTTTTTCGTTTACATAGAATTGGATCAAATATCACTCAGTGGTGAAATAACTGCTAGCCAGTAGTAGAAATCCTTACAATTTATAAAGTAAGATCTCTATGACAAGCATAACTTTATTCTTAATAAGGTATTTATTTTTCATATTTACTAAAGAACTTTAAGCTAGTAAAAACTGTTAATACAGTAATTCAACTAAATTTCCTAAAAGTAATCATCACTTAATAAATAATTGCATTCCCAATTACAAAATTTGATATGTAATCATTCATAACTACAATTTCACTTGGACTACTCATAGCAAAACCTTGATATACTTTTAATTCATTAAAAGACTGATTCATTACATCTTTAATATAAATTCCTAGTGCTGAAGCTGCTACACCGGTAGCAGAATCTTCTATGTATCCTGTGTTGTTAGGGAATTGTCTGGCATGATATATATTCTTTTCATCTTTTACAAATGGATAAAATCCAGTCGATCCAATTTTATCACACACTTTCCATAAGTAATCGTAATTAGGTGTTAACTTATTTAATGTCACTACATCCTTCAATTCAATAATTGTTTTGAATCTAGAAGTAGAAATGTTCTTTACAGGATTACCTGTAAATTGATTTACAGATACATTCAACGCTTTAGCAATATCAACTTTATCAATTAACTGATTACTAATTTCAGGATTGCCCTGTTTTACTTTGACTTTGAAATCTGTATCGTCCCCTATGATCTCAATCTCTAAAACACCAGCCAATGTCTCTACTGAAAATTTATTTTTATCAAGGTACTTATTCTTTTTAAGAATAGTTACACATGCTATAGTCGCATGAACGCACATTTCCATTTCTTTATTTGGAACAAAATATTTAAATTCATACTCACATGAGGGATTGTTACTATTAAGAACAAAACCTACTTCTAATTTCAGTTTTTTGGCAATATATATCATATCATCATATGATAATTCGTCAGCTTCTAACACCACCGGGCAAGGATTACCACCTTGATTTTTATACGCAAAAACAGTTGTGTTATAAATTTTCATAATTAAACTCCTCGAATAGTTTTTCATTTAATAATTTATTCATTCTAATCCTTCTTAAATGTAATGCTACTTATAAACCTTTAACTTTGGCGTTTATGATGCAAATCATTTTCATCTATCCATTTTAGAAAAGCAAATTTTCTTTCAGATTTTATAAAATAAGACGTTGTCTTGAATAAACTTTCTATTAGTTTTCAAAATTATAATATTAATCTACCAAATCTTTGTCATTATACAACATAATACAAATAGCTGTTGAGAATTTAGGATATTGATTTACAACATCTATAGAATAAAGAATTAAATTATTAAGTTCTTAACTTCATTATTATATTTCGCTATTTGCAAACAATATATTGTTGGAATACCTATATCTGTAGTTGTATCAAAGAACTTAGTTTCAATAATTTCAGAATTAAATGTATCATTTTATTTTTTATGACACTTCATCTTTATCTGAAGTTCGCGATAGAACAAGAATGAATAGATTGTTATGGTTCTCCTAGATTATTTGTTAATTTTATACTTTTAATAAAACTCCTTCATAATGTTATGATAATACAATTAGTGTTGAATATTTTATAAATAACCCCCTAATGATACTATTTGTATATAATTATACCTTAAATTAAAATTAATGTTATGTATTATTACAATAAATTTGTATTATAGATAAAAGGAGCTATTATTTATGCAATGTAAAAGATGCGGAAATAAAGAGTTTACAGAAGCCACACAGTACATGAAGATTAAAAAGGTCTAAGTTATCGATAAATGGATCGGAAATTAAATATATTTTTTGTAAGAAGTGTGGTTTAGTTAAAGACATTGAGGTTTTAAATCCCCTAAACTTTGAATAATTTAATACATAAACGTAAAAAAACACCTCGACATAAAATCGAGGTGTTTTGTATATATCGTCCGACAATTAACGTTTTGAGAATTGAGGTGAACGACGAGCTGCTTTAAGACCTGGTTTTTTACGTTCTTTCATACGTGGGTCACGAGTAAGTAATCCAGCGCGTTTTAAAGAACCTCTGTATTCAGGATCTGCTTCTAATAATGCACGAGCGATTCCGTGACGGATAGCTTGAGCTTGTCCAGTGAAACCACCACCATGAACGTTAACTAAAACATCATAGTTACCTTTAGTTTCAGTTACATCAAATGGTTGGTTTAAGTCTAAAATTAATGATTCGAATGGTAAGTATTCGCGTACGTCACGGTTATTAACTGTGATGTTACCTTCACCTGGTACTAAACGTACACGTGCTACTGAGTTTTTACGACGGCCTGTGCCTCTATATTCAACTTGTGCCAAAGTCATTTCCTCCTTCTAATTAACCACGTAATTCGTAGTTTTCTGGTTGTTGTGCAGCGTGTGGATGTTCAGCGCCACCATATACAAATAATTTTTTACCTTGTTTTTCGCCTAAACGAGTGCTTGGTAACATACCTTTAATTGAGTTTTCAATTAAACGTTCTGGGTTAGTTCTTCTTAATTCACCAGCAGTGATTGATTTGATACCACCTGGGTGATTTGAGTGACGGTAGTAAACTTTGTCAGTTTCTTTGTTACCAGTAAATTCGATTTTTGATGCATTAATAACGATTACATAATCACCAGTATCAACGTGTGGTGTGTAAGTTACTTTATTTTTACCGCGTAAGATAGATGCTACTTCTGATGATAAACGACCTAATGTTTGGCCTTCAGCATCGATAACATACCATTTGCGCTCAATGTTTGATTCATTTGCCATAAATGTTTGACGCATAATAATTGTCCTCCTAAAAAATAAATGCTTCTATTCAAGCTATAAACAGTTTCATAACCTAATAGATGATTTCATTTGTTTCATTTTTAAAACGTTTAATTTCATTTATTTTGTTAACTGTTGTTCGTTTCTGCTTATATATCTTGTAACACAATAAGTTTCCGGGGCTTATCGTGGGGTGGATATAAAACAATACCGTTAATAATCTTATAATTTCACAAGCTTTTTGTCAATGGCAATCAGTCATTTTGTAATGATTTTTTACGATGTATTTTTATATCGTTGCCAAAGTCTTTTAATAACTCATTTTCATCTAAATAAATTTTCTCTAAATATAATCCTTCAGCCGGTGCAGTGAAAGGAACATTCTTACGATTCTTTGATTCAAGTAGCTTCGGCACATCAGAAATTTCATGTCGTCCTTTTCCAACTTCTATTAAAAATGCAACTAAGACACGCACCATGTTATATAAAAATCCAGATCCAGTGACAATATAATCAAAGCCATCATCTGTCTTTACGATTTCACTTTGGTATAATGTTCTAACTTTGCTTTCTACTTCAGTTTTTTGCGAACAAAATCCCGTAAAATCATGTGTACCTATGAATTGTTGCGCCGCTCTGTTCATTTTACCTAAATCCAACGTTTCAGGAATAAATGTTTTCAAACCACTTTGAAATGGATCGCGGTGTTGTGCTTGATATACTTTGTAGCGATAACGTTTACCTACACAATCATAACGACAATGAAAATCGTCATCGACTGTAACTACATTGTTGACATAAATATCATCAGGTAACGTTCGGTTCATTGCATATTGCCATTGTGACATAGGTATATTCAGCTCTGTGTCGAAATGAAAGTATTGCTGTATCGCATGTACACCTCTATCAGTCCTACTTGAAGGATGGATTCTCACATGTCTTTTATGCATGCGTTGTAATAGCTTTTCAAATTGTTGCTGTACCGTACGTCCATTCTGTTGAATTTGAAAGCCTAGAAAATTATTTCCTTGATACGCAATTTCTACTAATATACGCATGAATTTACACTCCTGAATATTTTAATACGAATAAAATAATTGCAATTGGGATAATCATGATTAAAGATAACGTATCTCTCAATTGCCATTTAAGCTGTCTGTAGCTCGTTCTCTTAACATTGGCATCATAACCCCTAACTTCCATTGCGACCGCTAATTCTTCGGCGCGTTGGAAAGCTGAGATGAATAGTGGTACTAGTAATGGAATAAATGATTTAATACGTGTTGCAATGTTCCCTGAACTTATTTCAGAACCACGCGACTTTTGCGCCAAAATAATTTTATCTAACTCATCCATTAACGTCGGGATGAATCGTAACGCAATGGACATTATCATACTTAATTGATGAACTGGTAATTTAAACATCTTTAGTGGTGCAAGTAATCTTTCAAACGCATCTGTTAAATCAATTGGACTTGTAGATAGTGTCATAATTGTTGCAATCATCACAATCCCAATTAAACGCAGTGATATATATAGCCCTTCTAAAATACCATTAGTTTCAATCGTGATGCCATGCCATTCAACTAATACATATCCACCTTTAGTTAAAAATATATGCATCATTAATGTGAAGATTAAAAAGAAAAATATTGGTGTTAAACCTTTGATTAGGAACCATAATTGAATTTTTGCTAATCTCATAATGAATAAGATAAGTGCAAACACCCAAAGATATGTTAATGGTGAATGACAGAAAAATATTAATATAATAAAAAGAAAAACAAACATTAACTTTGCTCTTGGATCAAGATGATGAACAAAAGAATTAATTGGTAAATATCGCCCTATAATCAATTTATTTTTCATGTTGCCACTCCTTATACAAGCTTACAAATGCTTCTTCAGTTAAGGCAATATCTTTTAATTTTGTTTGATTTTTTTGTTCAAAGTCATATTGTAACTGAACAATTTCTGGCAAACCAATATGCCAATCCGCCAATTTTTCTTTATCTTTGAAGAGCTCTTTTGGTGATGTTTGCGACACTATACTACCTTCTTTCATAACGATGACTTCATCTGCATAACGCGCGACTTCATTCATATCATGTGAAATTAGGATAATTGCCTTATTTTCATCTGTTTGTAGTGACTTTAGTAATCGCATTACTTGTCGTTTACTTTGTGGATCAAGTCCTGCTGTGGGTTCATCAACCACGATAATATCAGGATTCATTGCCAATATCGATACAATCGCTATTTTACGCATTTGTCCACCTGACATTTGAAATGGTGATTGTGACATTACATCTCTTGAAAAACCTAAATCCATCAACAGACGATGGGCATAGTTTTTGGCTTCATCTAAATTCATTTTAAAGTTTTTAGGTCCAAATATCATTTCACGCTCTACTGTGTCCTCAAATAATTGAGATTCGGGGAATTGAAATACCATTCCAATTCTTTTTCTTACAGGTCTAATATATTTATCTTTGGTCTTATGTGTAATAGTAATGTCATCAACTGTAACTGTCCCAGTAGTCGGCTTTAACAGTGCATTAATATTTTGTATCAATGTTGATTTACCACTACCCGTTTGTCCAACGATGGCGTAATATTTACCTTGTTCAAATTCTGTATTAACATCATGAATAGCTTGATGCTGGTATGGTGTCCCTTTTTGATAGGTATAACTTACATTGTCAAAGCGTATAGTCATAGTTGATCCACCAGCCCTTCATAAGTTAAGAATGATGTTTGGTGTCCCAGCATTTGATTTATTTTGATTGGGAATGGCAAATCTAGACCTATTGTTGTTAACTCTTCTGCATGGTCGAAAATTTCAATCGCTGTGCCTTCTTTATGGACAGTCCCTTTATTCATAACGATAACATGATCTGCTTCCATCGCCTCAGATAAATCATGCGTAATAGAAATGATTGTAATATTATGTTCTGATTTAACTTTTCTCACTAAATCCAATAAATTTTGACGTGCATCAGGATCTAACATAGAAGTCGCCTCATCTAATATAATGACAGAGGGGTTAAGTGCTAATACACTTGCTATAGCCACACGCTGCTTCTGTCCCCCCGATAATGCATTAGGTTCATAATCTGCACGTTCTAACATATCAACTTGTTTAAGTGCTTCGCTAACTCTTCTATGCATTTCGTCATGTGGAACCGCATGATTTTCGAGTCCAAATGCCACATCGTATTTTACAATTGAACCAACAAATTGATTATCCGGATTCTGAAATACAATTCCTATGTCTTTTCTTAACTTTTCAAAATTATCATCAGTTATAGCTTGATTATTATAAAAAATTTCTCCAGATTTAACTTTCTCTATGCCAATCATTAACTTGGCAATTGTAGATTTTCCAGAACCGTTATGACCAACAATAGATGTCCACTGACCTTTAGGTATACTAAAAGAAACATCTTTCAATGTGAAGGATGCATCACTTTGATATTGAAATGAAACATTTTTAAATACAATAACTGAATTCTTATCCTCCACTTGTCTCTCTCCTTTACGATTCGTGTATCTATCATATTTTACAATATTTATAAATCGCTGTATATGACATTGACTGGGTTCTCTATATATTACTAGTATTTTCTGACTCATTTCTAGTCTTTAAAGTGTTGTTTAACAACTAATGATAAGGACATTTATTCCTCTCTAACAATTATGTATAAACGTTAATAAAATAAATAATTTACTAACATAGGGTTGGCCGCATTTGATTCAACGATAATACTTTCACTTCATTTAGTTCTAGTGAAATTGATCAAACTAACTTGATCATATTTTTTAGATTCGCACTCAAAAAAGTAGATATAAAGAAATCGGACTTAAAAACATTTCTGTTCATAAGTCCGATATCTTATTCAATAAAAAAGCGCGCACCCCATCATAAGTTTGTTGAGTTCACGCTTTAAATCTTTATTTAGTTGATGGGGTACTCTGAGCTAGACAATATTTGTATGTGGCAAACATTATCGTTGCACTCATTTGCTTTATATAAAAGTAGTTAGTGTATTTATATAAATTCTTATACTAATTCGATAATTACTGATTCAGCACCGTCACCGCGACGAGGGCCTTGTTTAAGGATACGAGTGTAACCACCTTGACGTTCTGTGTAACGCTCTGCGATTTCACCAAATAATTTTTGAAGTGCAGTTTGTGTAGTTTCATCTTCGTTTAAGATTTCAACATTACGTAAAGTTTTAGCTGCATTACGACGAGAAGCTAAATCTCCTTTTTTACCTAAAGTGATTAATTTCTCAACAACACTGCGAACTTCTTTTGCACGAGCTTCTGTAGTTTCAATACGTTCACTAATAATAAGTGATGTAGCTAAGTCACGTAACATAGCTTTACGTTGATCAGAAGTACGACCTAATTTTCTGTAACCCATGAGTTAACCTCCTTTATCAATCTTCTTTTCTTAATCCTAATCCTAAATCTTCTAATTTGTATTTAACTTCTTCTAAAGATTTACGACCTAAATTACGCACTTTCATCATGTCAGCTTCAGATTTGTCAGCTAACTCTTGAACAGAATTGATTCCTGCGCGTTTTAAGCAGTTATATGAACGTACAGATAAGTCTAATTCTTCAATAGACATTTCTAATACTTTTTCTTTTTGATCTTCTTCTTTTTCAATCATGATTTCAGCGTTTTGCGCTTCATCAGTAAGACCAACGAAGATATTCAAGTGTTCAGTCATTATTTTTGCTGCTAATGAAACTGATTCTTGTGGTGTGATTGAACCATTAGTCCAAACATCCAATGTTAATTTATCAAAATCACTGCTTTGACCTACACGTGTATTTTCAACAGTATAGTTCACACGTTCAACAGGTGAATACAATGAATCAACAGGGATTACACCAATTGGTAAATCACTAGTATTATTTTGTTCTGCTAATGCGTAACCTCTACCCTTGTTAGCAACTAGACGAATTTTTAAGTGACCACCTTTAGATACTGTTGCAATTTTAAGCTCTGGGTTTAAAATTTCAACATCACTATCATGTGTAATGTCGCTTGCTGTTACTTCGCCTTCATCACGTACATCAATTTCTAAAGTTTTATCTTCTTCAGAGTAAATTTTCAATGCTAATTGTTTAATGTTCATAATAATTGTAGAAACATCTTCAACTACATTGTCTACTGCTGAGAATTCATGTAAAACTCCCTCAATTTCAATATACTTAACGGCTGCACCTGGTAATGAAGATAGTAGGATACGACGTAAGGAGTTTCCTAGTGTAGTACCGTAGCCACGTTCTAGTGGTTCAACAACGAACTTACCGAATTTAGCATCTTCACTAATTTCAATTGTCTCAATTCTAGGTTTTTCGATTTCTATCATTTAAATATCCTCCTTATATACGTCGACTTAATTTAAAATGTTTGCTCAGTGACCTGTAACAATACCATCATAAATTATACACGACGACGTTTTGGTGGACGACAACCGTTATGAGGTACTGGAGTAACGTCTCTGATCGCAGTTACTTCTAAACCTGCAGATTGTAATGCACGAATAGCTGATTCACGACCTGGACCAGGTCCTTTAACTGTTACTTCAACTGTTTTTAAACCATGCTCCATAGCTGATTTAGATGCAGTTTCAGAAGCCATTTGTGCTGCAAATGGTGTTGATTTTTTAGATCCTTTGAACCCTAATGCACCAGCTGATGACCATGATAAAGCATTACCGAACTCATCAGTGATAGTTACAATAGTGTTGTTGAATGTTGAACGGATGTGTGCTACACCATTTTCAATATTCTTTTTCACTCTACGTTTACGAGATACTTGTTTACGTGCCATTTAAAATTTGCCTCCTTTACCTATTATTTTTTCTTGTTAGCTACCGTTTTAACTGGTCCTTTACGAGTACGCGCGTTGTTTTTCGTTTTTTGACCACGAACTGGTAAACCACGACGGTGACGGATACCACGGTATGATGAAATTTCCATTAAACGTTTGATATTTAAGTTAGTTTCACGACGTAAGTCACCTTCGACTTTATAACCGTCTACAACTTCACGGATGCGACCTAATTCGTCATCAGTTAAATCTTTCACACGAGTATCAGCTGATACGTTAGCTTCTTCAAGAATTTTTTGAGCAGTTGACGTACCGATACCGTATATATAAGTTAATGAGATAACTACGCGTTTTTCACGTGGAATATCTACTCCTGCAATACGTGCCATATTAATTTACACCTCTCTTTTATTAACCTTGTCTTTGTTTGTGTTTTGGATTTTCACAAATTACCATTACTTTACCTTTACGTTTAATGACTTTACATTTTTCGCAAATAGGTTTTACTGATGGTCTTACTTTCATTTTTATACCTCCCTATATTATGGAGTGACGATTATTTATAACGATAAGTAATTCTTCCGCGTGTTAAATCGTACGGAGACATCTCAACAGTTACTTTGTCGCCAGGTAGAATACGAATGTAATTCATTCTGATTTTACCACTTACGTGAGCTAAAATCTCATGACCATTTTCTAATTCTACTTTAAACATTGCGTTCGGTAAAGTATCTAATACAGTACCTTCTAATTCAATTACATCTTGTTTAGCCATTGATTAACTTCCCCCTTTTTGCAATAGTAAGGTAATCGTCAATAGACAACTTTATTGTTACGAATCTATCAGTGATTAATTTTATAAGTTAAACAAAAATTACGGGAATTAATTATCGTTAATTGCCACTCTCATCTATCTAATATGATTAAATCATGCCTCACTTAAAATAGACCGCTAAAAGTTGATCTATTACAAATGATCTAAAATATCAATGACATCTTTGGTAACGTCGCTAATATCTTTTGAACCATCAATATTTTTCAATACACCTTTTTGATCATAGAAATCTAAAATAGGCTTAGATTGTTTAATATTAACACTCAAACGATTAGCTACCGTTTCAGGATTATCATCTTCTCGTTGATACAATTTACCACCATCGATATCACAAATACCTTCGACCTTCGGAGGATTAAATACAAGATGATACGTTGTACCACATGACTCACAGATTCGACGACCTGTAAGACGGTTCATTAATTCTTCTTCCGGAACTTCGATATTGATGACAGCATCAATGTTTCTGTCAAGCTCAGACATAATATTATTTAATGCCTCAGCTTGCTCGATTGTTCTTGGGAAGCCATCTAATAAAAAGCCTTTTTTTGCATCGTCTTCAGAAATTCTTTCCTTAACGATACCTACAGTCACTTCATCAGGAACTAATTCGCCACGGTCCATATAAGACTTAGCTTCTTTACCTAATTCAGTTTCTTCTTTTATAGCTTTTCTGAACATGTCACCAGTTGAAATGTGGGGTATTGGGAATTTCTTGACAATTTCACTTGCTTGAGTTCCTTTACCTGCGCCAGGTAAACCCATCAAAATGATATTCATAAGTGCCCTCCTAAAATTATCTACCACCAAAGCCTTTATATTCTTTTTGAGATACTTGAGCTTCTAAAGATTTCATTGTTTCAATCGCTACACCAATAACGATAAGTAAACTTGTACCACCAATCTGAATTGATTGTGGTAATCCCATAAACTTAGTTGCTAATATTGGTAGAATTGAAATAACGGCTAAGAAGATAGAACCTACAAAAGTTAAACGATATAAAACTTTAGTAATATATTTTTTGGTTTGTTCACCAGGTCTAATGCCTGGAACATAGCTACCTTGTTTCTTAAGGTTATCAGCCATTTTTTCCGGATTAACTTGTACAAATGCATAGAAGTATGTGAATAGTATAATTAGTACAATATATACAACCATACCAACATTACTTGAAGGATTTGCAGCATTCGCAATGTTTTGTGCCCATTCTTTATCTGGATAGAACAACGTTAATGTTCTAGGCAGTAAGAAGAACGCCATTGCAAAGATTACAGGAATAACACCGGCTGAGTTCACTTTTAAAGGTAGATAAGTTGCCTGTGAACCTAATCTTTGAGCAGTTTGTTTCTTAGCATATTGAATCGGAATTTTACGAACGGCTTCAAGTACATAAATAGCACCTACTGTTAATAGTATCAGTGACACTAAAAGTCCTAATACTTTCAACCATGCTAATGATGTATCTTCTTGCCCAACGAACGCAGTTTGTCCAAATTGAATTAGACTGGCTGGCAACGTTGATAAAATACCCGCAAATATGATAATAGAAATACCATTACCAACACCGAACTGAGTGATTTGATCACCAAGCCATATTAAGAAAGCAGTTCCTGCTGTCAAAACTAGTGCTATTAATAAATAACTCATAATTGACTGATTGATAATCAGCGCACCTTTGAGATAATTATTAAATTGGAATGCCATACCTATAGATTGGATAAATGCTAAAGAAATTGCTAAATAACGAGTAACGTTATTTAACTTTCTTCTACCTACTTCACCTTGTTTTGCCCATTCTGAGAATTTAGGGACAATATCCATTTGTAATAATTGCATTACGATTGATGCAGTGATGTAGGGTACAATACCCATTGCAAAAATAGAAAATCGTTTCAAGGCTCCGCCACCAAAAGTATTTAATAACTCAGTGGCACCTTGAGAACCTTGGGGATTATCAAAAGCTGCAGGATTTACTCCTGGAGCTGGTATATAAGTCCCTATTTTAAAAATTACTAACATTGCTAGTGTGAAGAAAATCTTGTTACGAACCTCTTTTGTTCTAAAGAAGTTCACAAGGGTTTGAATCATTAGATCACCTCGTGTGCTCCACCTTTAGCATCAATAGCTTCTGCTGCTGAAGCTGAGAATTTATGAGCTTTCACTGTCAATTTCTTATCAAGTGAACCATTACCTAGTATTTTGATACCAGATTTTTCATTCTTAACAACACCAGATTCTACTAATAAAGCTGGAGTTACTTCAGTACCATCTTCAAATTTATTAAGTTGGTCTAAGTTAACAATAGCATATTCTTTACGATTTATGTTAGTAAAACCACGTTTTGGTAAACGACGGAATAATGGTAATTGACCACCTTCGAATCCTGGTCTTACACCACCGCCTGAACGAGCTTTTTGACCTTTGTGTCCGCGACCACTTGTTTTACCGTTACCTGTCGCAACACCACGTCCAACACGATTGCGTTCTTTACGTGAACCTTCTGCCGGTTTTAACTCATGTAATTTCATTTCGGCACCTCCTTGATTATTTTTCTTCTACTGTTACTAAGTGCTTAACTTTGTTGATTTGCCCACGAATAGCAGGGTTATCTTCAACAACTACTGAACTGTTAGTCTTTTTAAGACCTAAAGCTTCAACAGTTTTACGTTGTGTTTCAGGACGACCAATAACACTACGAGTGAGGGTAATTTGTAATTTAGCCATAACTAGTTTTCCCTCCTTAATTGTATAATTCTTCTACTGTTTTGCCACGTAATTTCGCAACATCTTCAGCATTTTTAAGGTTTTGTAAACCATCGATTGTAGCACGAACCATGTTGATTGGTGTGTTTGATCCTAATGATTTACTTAAGATATCAGTGATACCTGCTAATTCAAGTACGGCACGAACAGGACCACCAGCGATAACTCCTGTACCAGGTGCAGCCGGTTTCATAAATACGCTTCCTGAACCGTAACGGCCAGTAATTGTGTGTGGAGTTGTACCTTCAACACGTGGAACAACTACTAAATCTTTTTTAGCTGCTTCAACAGCTTTTTTGATTGCTTCTGGTACCTCTTGAGCTTTACCAGTACCGAAACCTACACGACCATTTTTGTCTCCAACTACAACTAATGCAGTGAAACGGAAACGACGACCACCTTTTACAACTTTTGCTACACGGTTGATTGTAACAACGCGTTCTTCAAATTCTTTCGTCTCTTCTTCTCTACGAGCCATGTATTTGTCCCTCCTTTAAATTAAAATTCTAATCCGCTTTCTCTTGCTGCTTCAGCTAATGCTTTAACACGTCCGTGATATAAATATCCTCCACGGTCAAATACGATTTCTTTAATGCCTTTGTCAGCAGCTTTTTTAGCAATTGCTTCACCGACTTTAGTTGCTAATTCAACTTTAGTTGCTGTAGTAGCAATGTCGCTGTCTTTTGAAGAAGCTTGAGCTAATGTTACGCCTTTATTATCATCAATAATTTGAGCGTAGATATGCTTGTTTGAACGATATACGTTTAAACGTGGCTTTTCAGCTGTACCTGATAAGTTAGTACGAACACGAGCATGTCTTTTTAAACGCACTTTATTTTTATCAATTTTACTGATCATTTCAATACTCCTTTCTTTAGAGTTTATCTATTATTTACCAGTTTTACCTTCTTTACGGCGAACGTATTCACCTTGGTAACGAATACCTTTACCTTTGTAAGGCTCTGGAGGTCTTACTGAACGGATGTTAGATGCTAATGCTCCAACTTGTTCTTTTGAAATACCTTCAACTTTAACGACTGTGTTTTTCTCAACTGAGAAAGTAATGTTTTCTTCAGCTTTAATTTCTACTGGGTGAGAATAACCAACGTTAAGGATTAAGTCTTTACCTTGCATTTGAGCACGGTAACCTACACCAACAAGTTCAAGTACTTTTACGTATCCTTGAGAAACACCTTGTACCATATTGTTTAATAAAGCACGAGTTGTACCATGGTTTGTTCTATCTTCTTTAGAATCAGATGGTCTTACAACTTCAATTGTGTTTTCTTCTTGTTTGAATGTCATTCTTTCATTTAAAGTTCTTGATAATTCACCTTTAGGACCTTTAACAGTTACATGATTTCCATCAAAAGTTACTGTTACGTCACTAGGGATGTCAATAATTTTCTTACCAACACGACTCATGTTATGGCACCTCCTTATTTTTTATTACCAAACGTATGCGATAATTTCTCCACCAACATTACGTTTTCTTGCTTCTTTGTCAGTGATTACACCTTCAGAAGTTGATACTAATGCAATACCTAAACCATTTAATACTTTAGGCATTTCGCTAGCTTTTGCATAAACACGTAAACCTGGTTTTGAAATACGTTTTAATCCTGTGATAACACGCTCATCGTTTTGACCATATTTTAAGAATAAACGAAGTACACCTTGTTTATCATCTTCTACGTATTCAACATTTTTAATGAAACCTTCACTCTTTAAGATTTCAGCAATTTCTTTTTTAATATTTGATGCAGGTAATTCTAACTTCTCGTGACGCACCATGTTTGCGTTTCTTACACGAGTAAGCATATCTGCGATTGGATCTGTCATTGTCATTGATTGTTGCCTCCTTTCAGACTCTTTTTTATTACCAGCTAGCTTTACGAACGCCAGGGATTTGGCCTTTGTAAGCTAATTCACGGAAACAAATACGGCATAATTTAAATTTACGATATACAGAATGTGGACGGCCACAACGTTCACAACGAGTGTATTCACGAACTGCATATTTTTGTTTTTTTTGTTGCTTAGCAACCATTGAAGTTTTAGCCACTTAATTAGCCTCCTTTAAATAATTATTTACGGAATGGCATACCGAAGTTAGCTAACAATTCACGAGCTTCTTCATCAGTGTTAGCAGTCGTTACGATAACAATATCCATTCCTCTAACTTTACTTACTTTATCATAGTCGATTTCTGGGAAAATTAATTGTTCTTTAACACCTAAAGTGTAGTTACCGCGTCCGTCAAATGCTTTTTTAGAAACACCTTGGAAGTCACGTACACGTGGTAATGATACTGAAATTAATTTGTCTAAGAATTCATACATTCTTTCACCGCGAAGTGTTACTTTCGCACCGATTGGCATACCTTCACGTAAACGGAAAGTCGCGATTGATTTTTTAGCTTTAGTTACTAATGGTTTTTGACCAGTGATCAATTCTAATTCTTCAACAGCATTGTCTAATACTTTAGAATTTTGTACTGCGTCACCTACACCCATGTTCACAACGATTTTATCTATTTTTGGTACTTCCATTACTGAACTATAATTGAATTTTTTCATTAAGTTTTCAGTAACTTCAGTGTTAAACTTTTCTTTTAAACGGTTCAAAGTGGGATCCTCCTTTCAACTTGTTATTAATTATTAGATTTAATTTCTTCGCCAGATTTTTTAGCGATACGAACTTTTTTACCATCAACAAATTTGTAACCTACACGAGTTGGTTCGTTTGTTTTAGGGTCCAATAATTGTACATTAGAAACATGGATTGCTGCCTCTGTTTCTAAGATTCCACCTTCAGGATTTAATTGAGTTGGTTTTTGGTGTTTTTTCATAATGTTAACACCTTCCACAACGACACGGTCTTTTTTAGGTAGAGTAGCAATTACTTTACCTTCTTTACCTTTGTCTTTACCTGCGATAACTTTAACGTTGTCACCTTTTTTGATATGCATGTGGGCACCTCCTTATTTGTATTGGTTGTTATTAATTAAAGTACTTCTGGTGCTAATGATACGATTTTCATGAAGTTACCTTCACGTAATTCACGAGCAACAGGTCCGAAGATACGAGTACCACGTGGGCCTTTGTCATCACGGATGATAACACATGCATTTTCATCAAATTTGATGTATGAACCGTCATTACGACGAACACCTGACTTAGTACGTACGATTACAGCTTTGACAACGTCACCTTTTTTAACAACGCCACCTGGTGTTGCATTTTTAACAGTACATACGATAACATCGCCGATGTTTGCTGTTTTACGACCAGATCCACCTAATACTTTGATTGTAAGAACTTCACGAGCACCAGAGTTGTCTGCTACTTTCAAGCGTGTTTCTTGTTGGATCATTAGTTAAACCTCCCTTATCTCTAAACTTGTATTAAATAATTACTGACTCTTCAACAATCTCTACTAAACGAAAACGTTTTGTTGCTGATAAAGGACGAGTTTCTTGAATTTTAACAATGTCTCCTAATTTAGCTGAATTGTTTTCATCATGAGTTTTGTATTTTTTAGAGTATTTTACTCGTTTACCGTATAATTTGTGTGTTTTGTAAGTTTCAACAAGTACTGTAATAGTCTTGTCCATTTTGTCTGAAACAACTTTACCTACATAAACTTTACGATCGTTTCTTTCGCTCACTTTTGTAACCTCCTCTTACTTAATTATTGATTAGCCTTACTTTGTTCAATTTCTCTTTCACGAGCAACAGTTTTTAGACGTGCAATCGTTTTTCTTACTGTACGAATACGTGCAGTTTCTTCTAATTGACCTGTAGCTAACTGAAAGCGTAGGTTAAAAAGCTCTTCTTTTGAAGATTTGATTTGTTCTTCGATTTCTGAAGTGGTTAAGTCTCTAATTTCCTTAGCTTTCATTTGTTTCACCACCCAATTCCTCACGTTTTACAAACTTAGTTTTTACTGGAAGTTTGTGACTTGCTAAACGTAGTGCTTCACGCGCAACTTCTTCAGAAACGCCAGCAACTTCGAATAAAATTCTACCTGGTTTAACAACTGCGATCCAACCTTCAACCGCACCTTTACCAGCACCCATACGTACTTCTAAAGGTTTTTTAGTATATGGTGTATGTGGGAAGATTTTAATCCAAACTTTCCCGCCACGTTTCATGTAACGTGTCATTGCTATACGAGCAGATTCGATTTGACGAGATGTGATCCAAGACGTTGTTGTAGCTTGTAAACCAAACTCACCAAATGTTACGTAGTTACCGCCTTTAGAACGACCAGTTGTTTTAGGACGATGTTGACGACGATATTTTACACGTTTTGGTAGTAACATTATTATTTTCCTCCTCCACTAGTGTTCTTAGTAGGAAGAACTTCTCCACGATAGATCCATACTTTAACGCCTAATTTACCGTAAGTAGTGTCAGCTTCAGCGTGTGCATAATCGATGTCAGCACGTAACGTATGAAGTGGAACAGTTCCTTCTGAATATTGTTCAGCACGAGCGATGTCAGCTCCGCCTAAACGACCAGATACTTGAGTTTTGATACCTTTAGCACCAAGTTTCATAGCTCTAGTGATTGCTTGTTTTTGTACACGACGGAATGAAGCACGGTTTTCTAATTGACGTGCGATGTTTTCAGCTACTAAACGAGCGTCAAGATCAACTTTTTTGATTTCAATTACGTTGATGTGTACTTTTTTATCAGTTAACGCATTTAATTTGTTGCGTAATTTTTCGATTTCTGAACCGCCTTTACCAATTACCATACCAGGTTTACCAGTATGAATTGCAATGTTGATACGGTTTGCAGCACGTTCAATCTCTACGTGAGAAACTGATGCTTCTTTTAATTCATTATCAATAAATTTACGGATTTTTAAATCTTCGTGTAAAAGTGAAGCGAAGTCTTTTTCAGCATACCATTTAGCTTCCCAATCACGGATAATACCAACACGAAGTCCGATTGGATTAATTTTTTGACCCACAGTATTCCCTCCTTAAAAGTTAATTAAGCTTCTTTAGCTTCTTCTTTACCGTCACTTACGACGATTGTAATGTGGCTTGTACGTTTGTTAATCGCACTTGCACGACCTTGCGCACGTGGACGGAAACGTTTTAATGTTGGTCCTTCGTTAGCATATGCTTCTTTAACTACTAATTCATCTGTGTTCATGTCATAGTTATGTTCAGCATTAGCTAAAGCGGACATTAATACTTTTTCAATTACTGGTGATGAAGCTTTGTTTGTTAATTTTAAAATTGCAATAGCTTCAGCAGCATTTTTACCTCTGATTAAGTCAAGAACTAGTCTTACTTTACGAGGTGCGATTCTTATTGTTCTAGCAACCGCTTTTGCTTCCATTAGGATGTCCTCCTCTACTTAATAGATATTATCTTCTTGTTTTCTTGTCGTCTGCAACGTGTCCTTTGAATGTACGAGTAGGAGCAAACTCACCTAATTTATGACCTACCATATCTTCAGTTACATATACAGGTACGTGTTTACGTCCGTCGTATACTGCAAAAGTATGTCCGATGAAATTAGGGAAAATTGTAGAACGACGTGACCATGTTTTGATTACTTGTTTCTTTTCGCTTCCTTCTTGAGCTTCAACTTTTTTCATTAAATGCTCATCGACGAAAGGTCCTTTTTTAATACTACGAGCCATTTGGGCGCCTCCCTTCTTATTATGTGCGTGCAGCTTTAAGCCGCACACCCAAATAAGTTGATTATATTATTTTTTCTTACGTCCACGAACGATAAGTTTGTCTGATGATTTTTTACCACGACGAGTTTTCTTACCAAGCGTAGGTTTACCCCATGGTGACATTGGAGATGGTCTACCGATAGGAGCACGACCTTCACCACCACCGTGTGGGTGATCGTTAGGGTTCATTACAGAACCACGAACTGTTGGACGGATACCTTTCCATCTTGAACGTCCGGCTTTACCAACGTTAACTAATTCGTGTTGTAGGTTACCAACTTGACCGATTGTAGCACGGCAAGTAGATAAGATCATACGAACTTCACCAGATCTTAATCTGATTAATACGTATTTACCTTCTTTACCAAGTACTTGAGCACTTGCACCAGCTGAACGAGCGATTTGTCCACCTTTACCAGGTTTAAGCTCGATGTTGTGTACTACTGTACCAACTGGAATGTTTTGTAATGGTAATGCGTTACCAACTTTGATGTCAGCTTCAGCACCACTTTCAACGATTTGACCTACTTCTAATCCTTTAGGAGCAATGATATATCGTTTTTCACCGTCTGCATATACAACTAAAGCGATGTTTGCTGAGCGGTTTGGATCATATTGAATAGAATCAACTTTTGCATTGATACCATCTTTGTTACGTTTGAAATCGATAACACGGTATTGACGTTTGTGTCCACCACCATGGTGTCTTACAGTCAATTTACCTTGGTTGTTACGTCCCGCTTTTTTCGGTAGCGGTTTTAATAATGACTTTTCAGGTGTAGTTTTCGTGATTTCTGCGAAATCTAACGAAGTCATATTACGACGACCATTTGTTATTGGCTTATACTTTTTAATAGCCATTGTCGCTTACCTCCTTAATGGTAATTGTTTTATTAGTTAAATAAGTCGATTGATCCTTCTTTAAGAGTTACAATCGCTTTTCTTCTTTTGTTTGTATAGCCTTGGTAACGGCCCATACGTTTTTTCTTAGGTTTGTAATTCATGATATTAACACTTGCAACTTTTACGTTGAAGATTTCTTCAACAGCCATTTTTACTTGTGTTTTGTTAACACGAGTATCAACGTCGAAAGTGTATTTGTCTTCAGCCATTGCTTCAGAAGATTTCTCAGTGATTACGGGGCGCTTAAGAATATCTCTTGCTTCCATTATCCGAGCACCTCCTCAACTTTTTTAGCAGCAGCTTCAGTAATTACTAAGCTGTCAGCATTAGTGATATCTAAAACATTTAAACCTTGAGCAGTTGTCACTTGAACGCCAGGGATGTTGCGTGCTGATAATTCAACATTTACATCTTCGTTTTCAGTAACTACTAATACTTTTTTAGGTTGTTCTAATGTAGATAATACATTTTTGAATTCTTTAGTTTTTGGAGCTTCGAAGTTGAATGCGTCAACTACAGTTAAGCCATTCTCTTGAGCTTTGAAAGATAATGCTGAGCGTAAAGCTAAACGACGCATTTTCTTAGGCATTTTGTATGCATAACTTCTTGGAGTTGGTCCGAATACGATACCACCGCCACGCCATTGTGGAGCACGGATTGTACCTTGACGAGCACGACCTGTTCCTTTTTGCTTCCATGGTTTACGTCCGCCACCGCTTACTGCTGAACGATTCTTAACAGCATGCGTACCTTGACGTAATGAAGCACGTTGTAAATTAATAGCTTCGAATAAAACGCTATTATTTGGCTCAATACCGAATACTGCATCGCTTAATTCGATTGAACCTGATTTAGTTCCGTCTAATTTTAAAACATCATAATTAGCCATTATGCATTTCCTCCTTTCACTTCTTATTATTTATTACCTTTTTTAATTGAAGTTCTGATTTCTACTAAACCTTTTTTAGGTCCAGGTACGTTACCTTTTACTAAGATAACTTTGTTTTCTGTGTCAACTTGAACTACTTCTAAGTTTTGAACAGTTACAGTGTTTCCACCCATACGTCCTGGCATTTTTTGGCCTTTAAATACTCTAGAAGCATCTGAAGCCATACCTACAGAACCTGGTGCTCTGTGGAAATGAGAACCGTGTGACATAGGTCCACGAGATTGTCCGTGGCGTTTAATTGCACCTTGGAAACCTTTACCTTTTGATACGCCTGTTACGTCAATAACGTCGCCAGCTACAAAAGTATCTACTGAGACTTCTTGACCTACTTCGTAAGCATCCACGTCTACATTGCGGAATTCACGAATGAAGCGCTTAGGTGCTGCGTCAGCTTTTTTAGCGTGACCTTCAGCTGGTTTATTAGCATATTTATTAGATTTTGCATCTTTTTTGTATGCTTTTTTGTCTTCAAATCCAACTTGGATTGCGTTGTATCCATCAACTTCTACAGTTTTCTTTTGTAATACAACATTTTCTTTAGCTTCTACTACTGTTACAGGGATTAATTCACCGTTTTCTCCGAATACTTGTGTCATCCCAATTTTTCTTCCTAAGATTCCTTTGGTCATCGAAAGTCCACCTCCTAAAATTGTCTATTATAATTTGATTTCGATGTCTACACCAGATGGTAAGTTTAAGCCCATTAAAGCGTCAACTGTTTTTGGTGTTGGGTTTACAATATCGATTAAACGTTTGTGTGTACGTTGTTCGAATTGTTCACGTGAATCTTTATACTTATGCACGGCACGGATGATTGTGTAAACTGATTTCTCAGTTGGTAACGGAATTGGTCCAGAAACATCTGCACCAGAACGTTTCGCTGTTTCTACAATCTTCTCTGCTGATTGATCAATCACGCGGTGATCATAAGCTTTTAATCTGATTCTGATTTTTTGTTTTGCCATAATTTTCCCTCCTTATTCGTCTACATTTAGTGATAGACTTCTCCACGAAAACTATCTTACACAGCGCCATGGCAAAGCGGCCGGGTGTGTCAGTAACCTTTCGCTTCATCGCTTTTCTTAAAGTCCAACGTTAGTTATATTACACGAAAAACATCGATAAATCAAGGCTTTTCACATAATTTTTCTATCTGTCTAACACATACTTTTATATTTTACTTTATATACTTAGTCAGTTCAACTATTTTCGAGATATTTTTTATTTCCTTCTTTATTGTAAATTCGTACCTTGAATCATTTTATTATTATCATTGAAAATTATTCTATATAATTAGTCATAAGAACGGTGGTGAATGAATATGAAAAATGGACCAAAATTATCTTTAGCACTTATAGGTATCTTTTTAATACTTTGTGAGTTTTTCTATGGCATTCCTTTTTTAGGTGCAACGTTTATTTTAAGTTTTGGATGGCAGCCTTTAATCTTTAATGCATTACTTTATCTAATTCTTACTATTATATTATTAGTGAATAGACAAAATGCGATTAGACCTATAGCGATTATTCCAATATTTGGTATAGTAGGTAGTTTTTTAGCTATCATCCCCTTCTTAGGAATTTTGATTCATTGGATTTTATTTTTCCTAATGATTCTATTTGTCCTAGTTGTATTATCAGCGCCAACCTATATACCTAATAAAAATGCTCGTGTCATTTACACACAATACAAAGATGGACATAGAGAATAATTCTTAAAACCTTTTTAATTAGGTATATAATATAGAAGAAACACGTCCAACAATTTTAAAAGAAGTATATTTATATCGGATATTTAAAGACATTCATAATATTGCTTTATGTTATTTCGCTTCTTATTTTATCCTTACTTCAAAGAAAAAACGACTACCAATCATTGGCAGTCGTTTTTTGTGTCTGGATTTAACCATGAACAAATATGAAGTACAGAATGAATAGTACCATTAATACATACATTATCGGATGTACTTCTTTATGTTTTTTAGAGATAAGCATTGTAATTGGATAGAAAATAAATCCACACGCAATACCAGTTGCAATTGAGTATGATAAAGGCATCATAATGATTGTAATGAATGCTGGCACTGCAACTTCAAAACTTTTCCAGTTTATCTCAGCAAAGTTTGCAGCCATTAATACACCTACCACCACTAAAGCTGGTGTCGTAACTGCACTTGTTACAACAGCGATTAACGGACTAAAGAACAGCGCTAATAGGAAACAACAACCTGTTACGATACTAGCAAATCCTGTTCTAGCACCTACAGCAACACCTGAAGTTGATTCGATATAAGAAGTTGTTGTAGTTGTTCCAAAAACTGATCCTACAATCGTAGCTAAAGAATCTGAGAACAATGCTCTACCAGCTCTTGGTAATTTATTATCTTTCATAATACCTGCTTGAGTAGCAACAGCTACTAATGTACCAGCTGTATCAAAGAAATCAATAAATAAGAACGTTAAAATAACAATTAAGAACTGTATCGTTAATAATTGACTTGGGTCTTTAAACGCTTCAAATGCAGCACCGAACGTTGGTTCAATACTTGGAATCTTACCTACAATACCAGATGGCATTTGAATCAATCCAGTGAACATACCAACGATTGCTGTGATGATCATACCGATAAAGATAGAACCCGGCAATTTAATTGCATATAAAATAACTGTAATAACGATACCGAATATCGCCAAAAGTACTGGTGGATCAGTTAAATGTCCCAATGTTACTAATGTAGATTCATTTTTAACTATAATACCCGAACTTTGTAAACCTACAAATGTAATGAATAATCCTATACCTGCTGAAACAGCCATCTTCATTTGATAAGGAATTGCATTAATAATAACTTCCCTAAACCCTGTGACGGTTAATATCGCAAAGAATATACCTGAGAATAAAACGCCTGTTAAACCAACTTGCCAAGGAATACCCATGGTTAACACAACAGTAAATGCAAAGAATGCATTTAATCCCATACCTGGTGCTAACGCAATTGGATATTTAGCTATTAGCCCCATGAATAGCGAGCCTACAAATGCTGCTAATGCAGTCGCTACAAAAATGGCACCTTGGTCCATTTTCATATCTTCTGATACGCCTTTAACACCTGCTAAACTTAAAACTTGCGGGTTAACTGCTAAAATATAGGCCATAGATAAGAAAGTTGTGATACCGCCTAAGATTTCTCTTTTAAAGTTTGTTCCATATTTATCGAACTGGAAATAGTTTTTCACGAATGGATGCTCCTTTTTTTAAAATACCTTAATAGTTTAATATCATTCTTAATAAAAAACAATACCAAAAGCGAACTTTTCGTTTTTCTGATTCAACTTTGTTCGATTTTATCTATAAATTCAAGTTCTTTAATGCATCTTTAAACGGATTATTGTCTAAACCTTCATTTTTATTCATATACTTTTTCATTTCTTTACGAGATACTTTACCAGAGGATTTAGACTTCATACGCTGATCCATATGTGCTTGCGTTTCAGAATGTCCACAAACACAACGATATACCGCTTCTTTCCCTTTACCAAACAACGTTAATTTCTTTTTACAGTTTGGACATCTTGCATTTGTTTTGCGCTGTACATTCTTTTTCGTCTTACAAGATGGATCTTGGCACACAAGCATCTGACCATTTTTAGTTTTAACTTTAATCATGAATTTACCACACGTTGGGCATTCTGTGGTTGTTAAATTATCGTGTTTATATTTACGATCACTATTTTTAATCCCATTTACAACATCTTTCGTAAAATCTTTCATTTCATTAATGAATGTTTTCGCCTGATATTTACCACGTTCAATTAAAAGTAATTTTTCTTCCCATTGTGCAGTTAAAAGTGGCGACGTTAATTCTTCTGGTGCTAATTCTAATATTTGTTTACCTTTTGACGTTACTTTAATTTTACCGTCTCTTGATTCAATGGCATTCATATTAAATAATTTATCGATAATGTCGGCCCTTGTTGCAACTGTGCCGATACCACCTGTTTGTTTTAAAGTTTGCGCATATTTTTTATCCTTCAATTGAATAAAGTTCTGAGGGTTCTCCATCGCTTTTAATAACGAACCTTCATTAAAATATTCTGGAGGTGTTGTTTCATGTTCTCTAATATTTGTTTTTGAAATCTTCACTTCATCGCCTTCTGAAAAAGGCTGTTGCATCTCTGTAATAGATTCACCTTGTCTAATAGATTTAAAACCTAAAACAGTTGTTACATTCTCTTTCAAAACAAATGTGTGCCCTGCAACCTCTAAAGTTACAGTTATCGCGTCATACTCGTGCGGAGGCATTAAAGCTTCTAAAAAACGCTCGACAATCATATCGTATAACTTTAATTCTCTATTACTTAAGTCTGACATGACAGGTCTCACTTCTGTAGGAATAATTGCATGGTGATCAGATACTTTTTGATTATTAAATATCGACATTTTTGATGAAAATGTTTTAGACATTAATGGGCGTGCTTGGTCTTTATATGTTGTTGCCATCGTCGCCTGAATACGTTCTTTCATAGTATCTACCATATCAGTTGTTAAATAGTTTGAATCTGTTCTTGGATAGGTTACGACTTTATGTCTCTCATATAAGCTTTGAAGTGTATTCAATGTTTCTTTAGGTCCAATTTTATAACGTCTATACATATCTTGTTGTAAATCTGTTAAATTGTACAGTGATTGCGGATACGACTTCTTATGTTTAGTAGCAACAGATTTAATCTTACCATCGACATTTTTCAAATTATTAACCATCTGTTCTAAAGTTTCTTTATTGGTATATCGCTGATTTGATTCTAGCTGAAAATCAAACCCTTTTACCGTTAATGATAATGTAAAGTATTGTTGTGGTTTGAACTGATTAATCTCTTGTTGTCGTGTATTTACTAATTGAATCGTTGGTGTCTGAACACGTCCCAGGGATAGCTGTGCATCATACTTTGTTGTTAGTGCACGCGTTGCATTAATCCCAACAATCCAATCTGCCTCACTTCTCGCTAACGCTGCATAATACAAATCGTTATATTGACGACCGTCTTTTAAATTTTTAAAACCTTGTTGAATAGCTTTTTTAGTAACTGAGCTAATCCATAATCGACGGATTGGCTTTTTGTTACCAACTTTATCCAAAATCAATCTTGCAACTAGTTCACCTTCTCGTCCAGCATCTGTTGCAATAATAATATCTTTCACTTTATTATCTAAAATTAACGCTTTTACTGTTTTAAATTGTTTGCTTGTTTTACCAATAACAACAGTTTTCATATATTTAGGTATAATTGGAAGGTCTTCTAATCGCCATTCCTTTAAATTTTTATCGTATTGTTCAGGTGTCGCATTTGTCACTAGATGACCTAACGCCCACGTGACAATATATTGGTTATTTTCAAAGTAACCATTACGCTTCTGATTTATTTGTAAAGCATCAGCAATATCTCTTGCGACTGATGGTTTTTCAGCTAATATTAAAGATTTCATAAATTATCCTTTCTCATACGTTCTTTTATTTCGAACGTGCTTCATCTATTCCACTAATCTTTGATTTAAATTCAATGATTGCAAATGATGTGTTAAATGTATTGTAACATGTTAATATCACTATTAACTTTCATTTCAGTTGAAATACTATATAATAAAAGTAACAAAAAGTACGGAGGTAATGACATGAGCATAGTTCAGTTATATGATATTACACAAATAAAATCGTTCATTGAACATTCGAATTATGAATCAGCATCATACTTATATAAACTTCCTCAACAGTACAATGAAATAGATGTATTAATAACCGATGCGATTGAATCACCTGGTGTATTTTCGATTAAAGAAAACGATTCAATCAAAGCAATCATATTGTCTTTTGCATACGATAAAAATAAATTCAAAGTCATAGGCCCTTTCGTGGCTGACAATTATGTATTATCTGTCGATACGTTTGAAACGCTATTTAAAGCAATGACTTCGAACCAACCTGACGATGCCGTCTTTAACTTTTCTTTTGAAGAAGGCATTCAACAATACAAACCATTAATGAAAGTTATTCAAGCAAGTTATAACTTCACTGACTATTACATAGAAGCCCGTACAAGATTAGAAGAAGATATGCACCAACCAAATATCATTCCTTATCACAAAGGGTTTTATCGTGCTTTCAGCAAATTACACACAACTACATTTAAATATCAGGCACAGTCACCACAAGATATCATTGATAGTTTAGACGACCATCATCATTTGTTTTTATTTGTTAGCGAAGGTTTACTTAAAGGTTATTTATACCTTGAAATTGATTCACAACAGTCAATCGCCGAGATTAAATACTTCAGTTCTCATGTAGATTACCGTTTGAAAGGTATCGCTTTCGAGTTGCTTGCGTATGCATTGCAATATGCTTTTGATAATTTTGATATTAGAAAAGTTTATTTTAAAATTCGTAATAAAAATAATAAACTCATCGAACGATTTAATGGTCTAGGTTTCCATATCAACTATGAGTACATTAAATTCAAATTCGAATCACGTAACGTAAAAGATCAAACAATCCCTGAATAAAACACCAAGCAAATACCCTACAGTACATCATTAGCATGTATTGTGGGTTTTTCTACTTTTTGTAAATATTGAAAATTATAAGTAGTTGTTTTTTACTATTAGGGCAGAATGCTTTACAATAACATGCAAGTGTCAATTAAGGGGAGCACTTGCATAAATAGTATAGGAGAGTGAGTAGTCTTGCAATTTCTTGATTTCTTAATCGCACTTTTACCTGCTTTATTCTGGGGAAGTGTCGTTCTTATTAATGTGTTCGTCGGCGGTGGACCTTACAACCAAATTCGTGGTACGACGCTAGGCGCACTCATTGTTGGATTAGGTTTACTTATTACTGGTTTCGCAAAATTCAATAATCCTACTGTAATTATTGTCGGTCTTATTTCTGGTGCATTATGGGCGTTTGGACAAGCGAATCAGCTTAAATCTATTAGTTTAATCGGTGTATCAAATACTATGCCAGTTTCTACAGGTATGCAATTAGTTGGTACAACATTATTCAGCGTTATCTTTTTAGGTGAATGGTCTTCAATGACTCAAATTATCTTTGGTTTAATCGCCATGATATTATTAGTTACTGGTGTAGCACTTACTTCACTTAAAGCTAAAAATGAACGTCAATCAGATAATCCTGAATTTAAAAAAGCAATGGGTATTTTAATTGTATCTACAGTTGGATATGTAGGTTTCGTTGTACTTGGTGACATCTTTGGTGTTGGTGGAACTGATGCATTGTTCTTCCAATCTGTCGGTATGGCAATTGGTGGCTTTATCCTATCCATGAATCATAAAACATCACTTAAATCAACAGCACTTAATCTATTGCCAGGTGTGATTTGGGGAATTGGTAACTTGTTCATGTTCTATTCTCAACCAAAAGTTGGTGTAGCTACAAGTTTCTCATTATCACAGTTACTTGTTATCGTTTCAACCTTAGGCGGTATTTTCATTTTAGGAGAAAGAAAAGATCGTCGTCAGATGACGGGTATTTGGGCAGGTATTATTATTATCGTGATAGCTGCTATAATTCTAGGTAATTTGAAATAGAAAGTTAAATACTCATGTAACGTAAAAATGTAATCACTTCTGAAAATAACCATTCACTTATAGAATGATTAAAATTAATTTTCGGGAATTTTACGTTGAATGTTCCTCTATATGTCCTAGGAAATACGTGGCTCTAAAAACAAATCGCAATAACACATCATGACATTAATCATGCGTTTTAAGACTTTAAAATTAGCGATACTTTTAAAATCTTGATGATATTCATTTATCAAGTATGCGCCATACATATGAAGTGGATAGCTGCATAACGCACTGCATTATCAACTTGAATGTATGAGTTGAACAACTATGTCATAAATAAAAGCCCCCTTTTCACAATATGCATTTACATGTTGTAGTAAAGGGGGCTCTCATTTTCTTCGACTATTAAAATGGATTTTATTTTCAAATGTGAAAACTAGACAAACACTGCCTGATACACGTACAAAATAATGATACTAATAATGATTGTCAAATTGGTCGTCATACCTATAAATGGCAGTGTTCGATATTTAAACTGAATACCATAAGAAATAATTGCAACACCTACCGGGAACATCCAAGTGACCAACAATGTCGTCTTAATCATATCATCTGATACTGGTAACAACACATATACTAACAATCCCGCAACTAATGCTAATCCATAATGCAAACATAAATATTTAATAGTAGCAGGTATATACTTTCTTTCCAGAGTAAAATTCAACATGACACCTAGCAAAATCATTGATAACGGCATATTTGCATGGGAAAGTATGCTAAAGAAATCGATTGCCACATGTGGTAAATGGATGTGACTTATATTCAATATAAACATTACAATGTATGTAACGAGTGGCACTGATTGTAATAATTTCTTACCTAAATATTTAAAATCGAATTGATCACTACCTTCACTAAAGTAGCTACCTACAAAGTAAGTAATTCCAAACATCACAAAGGCACCACCTATATCAGCCATACCAAAATAAATAAGTCCCGTTTTAGGCCATATCACTTCAATTAGTGGATATGCAAACAATCCAATATTCATAGCACCAGTCATCATACCTACTGATCCACGCATGTGATTATCATATTTTCTAAAAAACCAGACAGCAATCATTTTCGCCACAATACCATATATAATCATTAAAATTGGTAAAATGGAGAATGACAATTTTAATTCTGCACTGTTTAAATTCACAATAACTAAAGATGGGAGTGTGACATTAAGAACTAATGTAGCAATGACTTGACTATCTGTTGCTTTTATAAAATTAATGCGCTTCAAAAAGTAACCAAGCGCAATTAATAAAATAATCATAGTAAATTGTTCTGTCACTGTTATCCCTTCTTTCAATAATCTTCATAATTTATAACTTTAACATACTCCACAGATATTTTAGAAGTCTACTGTTTCATGCTATAATCTACATTAAATGCACTTAATTATATTTCAAAGGAGTGTTATAGTATGTCTTTAGAAAACCAACTAGCCGAACTTAAATATGATTATGTTCGTCTTCAAGGTGACTTAGAAAAACGGGAATCTTTGAATTTAGATACTTCCGCACTTGTTCGTCAACTTAAAGATATTGAAAATGAAATTAGAAACGTTCGTGCTCAAATGCAAGATTAATAATCTATCATTCAAGCAATAAATGCTTTTTGTTACATAAATTTGACTAGCATTGCTCTGAATACGTTATATTGATGAATTGCTTCATTTTTCGCTCAATTACATCTAGAATCACAAGGTGTTGTCGTGTTATGATTTAGTGTCTCTTTAACAACATACACGCATATCTATCCCAACACTGCTATTTATGTTTTCTACGCTGCTGTACTACATGAACCCTTTGAAACGGAGAGGAAGTTATCATATGCAATTTTATCTGATTTTACTAGCAATACTTTATCTAATTGTTAGTTTTATTAGTATTTTTAAAATGGAAGTTGTATTTACTCGCATTTTGAGAATTATTATGGGTGTGTTGTTATTATTCGTCTTAGCATTAACGACGATGAGTTTTCCAAAAGAGAATTGGTGGGTATTTATCGTCTTATTACTCTTAGTCGGTAATGTCGAAGTGACAGGATTTAAAATGCTTAAAAAAGATCTAAAAGGCGTAAACATCTTGAATTTAATGTCATTATTTATCTTTGTCATATATTTCATCTTAACCATCGTATTATTCTAAGTAATAAACAAAATATGCAATAACATAATTGCAACCTTATTTTATTATCGGATTACATGTTGAATGCCAGTATTGTTTTATTAACACATCGATTAAATCGCACGTGAAATAAGGTCTAAAATTTCAAATTTTAAAAAGCCATAAAAGTAGTCAATATCATGACCGCTTTTATGGCTTTTATATTATCTATCGTTTAGTGAATCGTTTTTTTAAAGTAAAGAGAATTTCATATATTACTGGTACAACTACAAGTGTTAATAAAGTTGATGAAATTAAACCACCAATAACTGTAGCAGCTAATCCTTTCGAAATAAGAATCGAGCTATCTTGACCAAATAACAAAGGAACTAATGCACCAATTGTTGCAATCGCCGTCATTAATATCGGTCTAATTCTAGTACCGCCTGCTTCGATTAATGCTTCTTTCATCTCCATGCCCTGTTGCTCATTATTAATAACACGGTCTATTAACACAATGGCATTTGTTACTACGATTCCAATTAACATTAGCATACCAATTAAACTTGGTACTGATATTGTTTCTCCTGTGATTAATAGTGCAATAATTACACCGATAACTGTAAATGGTAAAGAGAATAAAATTGTAAATGGTGCTAGGCCACCTTTAAATGTAATAACTAGGATTAAATATACGATAATGATTGCAGCTAACATTGCAAAGGCTAATTGTGTCATTGCATTGTTAATATCATCTGATGCACCACCGATATTAACCTTTACATTATTCGGTTTGTCCAAATTATTTATTTTAGACATCACTTGTCGTGTTGTGCCACCCACATCTTTATTTGTTACTTTAGCAGATACCGTCGTTGCATAATCTCCTTGTTCTTGCGTTAATTTACTTGGTGTCGTTGTTTTAACTAACGTAGCGATATCTCCCAATTTAATCGTACCACCAGTCGGCTTTTTCAAAGTTATATTATTCAACTTATCTTCTGACCAGTCTGTTTGCTTATTTTGTTTGACTTTAACATCAACAGTTTTACCATTTTCTTTAACAGTCGTAACTGTTTTTTCTGGTAAGTTTTCATTCAAGTGCATTGCAAGTTGACTTGCAGAAATACCATTTTCTGCCGCTTTATTTTGATCAACTTTAATTTCATACTGATCATATGTTTGCGATAAATCAGATTTGACATTGGCTAGTCCTTTAACCTGTTTCATTTTCTGTTCAATATCTTTTACAGTTGATTTTATGGCATCCATTGATGGGCCTTTCACAGTAACCTCTACAGATTTATTACCTGCACCTGTTCCTAAATCTTGATTTTTCCACTCTCCAGGATGTTTAAAGCCATCTACATGTTTAATAACCTTATCCGCTTCTACATCAAAATTAGGCGTGTCATTATCATATTCAACCATGATTGCCATACTATTTGTACTACCCGTTGGATCTACTGGACTACTACCACCAACTGAGTATTGAATTGTTTTTACATGCTTTTTCTGTTTTAAATATTTTTCAACATCTTTCGCATGATTCAACACTGCTTGCTCCGTTTCACCAGGCTTCGGTGTATAAGTAATAGCTAAAAATTTATCGTCACCTGCTGAAATAAAGCTAGTGCCTAGTCTCGGTCCTCCAAATACAATAGTTGCAACCAAAATTAATGTACTTAATATAATTACAATCCACTTATGATTTAGTGACCAATGCAATACTTTTTTATAAGTTGTACTAACAACACCTAATCCTTCTTGATGTTGTTTATTACGACGTTTAACGCCTTTTTTAAATAGTGTTGCTGCCAAAGCTGGAACGAGTGTAATTGACACTAATAACGATGCTAATAAACTAAATGCAATAGCCAATGCAAAAGGTCTAAACATTTCGCCTACTGAACCTGATACAAACACAAGTGGTAAGAAGACGATAATAGTAACTAGTGTCGATGACATTATTGGTTTAAATACTTCAGTTGTCGCACTGATAATTAAATTTTCACCTTTTAGTTGTTCTTCTGAATCTGTTAAGCGTCGATAAATATTTTCAACAACTACAATCGAATCGTCTATCACACGTCCAATCGCTACTGTTAATGCACCTAACGTTAGTATATTCAATGAAACATCACTCAATTTCAGAGCAATAAGCGCCATAAGAAGTGATAACGGAATGGATATAATAGAAATTGCCGTCGTACGAATGTTTCTTAAAAACAGCAAAATAACTATAATTGCCACGATTGTACCTAATGATGCTTTTTCAACCATCGTATAAAGTGATTTCTCAACAGGCTTTGCAGTATCCATTGTTTTTGTGACATTAAAATCTTTATTTTCATCAACGAATGTATCAATTTTACGTTGTACATCTTTGGCTACTTGAACTGTATTGGCATCTTGAGCTTTAGTTATTTGTAGATTAACCGCATCCTTTCCATTCGTTTTAGAAATAGAAGTACGCACATCACCAACTGTAATATCAGCTAAATCTCCTAGTTTCGCTGTCGGCATACCACTTATATTATTTGATGCTGACGCTTTTGAATTTTGCTGTGGTGATGCCTGATTAACGTCTGACATGGCTGAATTTTGTTTATTGTCACTTTGGGATTGAGATTGCCCTTGTCCTCCTGCCAACGTTAATGGAATATTTATGTTTTTAAAAGCATCAACAGATTGATATTGACCATCAACAACAATTGATTTATCTTTATCACCAAATTGGAACAATCCAAGTGGTGTTGTTCTTGTTGCCGTTTTTAGATAGTTTTCTACATCATCAGCAGTCAACCCATATTTTTCAAGTTCATTTTGCTTAAATTTAAGGGTGATTTCACGGTTCGTCTGCCCATTTAATTGCGCATTTTGCACACCATCTACCGTTTGTAATTTTGGTATTAATTGTTCATTCAGTACTTTCGTTACTTTTTTCAAGTCATTCTCTTTATTTGAAAATGAATATGCTAAAACTGGAAAAGCGTCCATCGAATTACGTCTTAATTCTGGTTGACCAACTTCATCTTTAAATTTAATTTTATCGATTTCTTTTTTAAGCTGTTCTTCTGCTTTATCCATATCTGTATTATTTTCATATTCAACTGTTACAATTGAAGCATTTTGTATGGATTGCGTTTTAACATTTTTCACATATGCCAACGATCTTACTTGATTGTCAATTTTACTACTTATTTCATCTTGGGTACTTTGTGGCGTTGCACCCGGCATTGTTGTTGTAACTGAAATAACTGGATTTTGTACATTTGGTAGTAATTCTAATTTCAATTTAGCACTCGCGTATACACCGCCCAAGACAACTAAAACAACCATTAAAAAGATAGCAAACTTATTCCCCAAAGAAAATTGTAATAGCTTTTTTATCACAGTACTTCCCCCTCTTTCACTATATTCAAAAATATTTTACTCAACCATTCTATATTGTGTAAAAAATCTGAACGCAAATGACAGTCTTATGAGCGTTCAGATTTCAGTCGTTAATCTATTTTCGTTTTAATTTACGAGATATTTTAATTTTAGCTTTTGTTAAACGCGGTTTAACTTGCTCAATTAATTGGTACAATGGCTGATTCAATACATAATCAAATTCACCAATCTTTTCACTTAAGTATGTTCCCCACACTTTTTTAAATGCCCATAATCCATAATGTTCTGAGTCTTTATCTGGATCATTATCTGTACCACCGAAATCGTAAGTTGTTGCACCATGTTCACGTGCATACTTCATCATCGTATACTGCATATGATGATTTGGTAAAAAATCTCTAAATTCATTAGAAGACGCACCATATAAGTAATATGATTTTGAGCCAGCAAACATTAATAGTGCACCAGAAAGATAAATACCTTCAGGATGTTCCTTTTCTAAAGCTTCTAGGTCTCGTTTTAAATCTTCATTTTTAGCAATTTTATTTTGCGCATCATTAATCATATTTTGCGCTTTTTTAGCTTGCTTTTCAGATGTTTCCATCTTCTGCTGCCATTTAGCAATTTCGGCATGAAGTTCATTCAATTCTTGATTTACTTTCGCTATATTTTCTTTTGGATCCAACTTTACTAAAAATAGTTCAGCATCTCCATCTTCATGCAACGCATCATAAATATTTTCAAAGTAACTAATATCACGCGTTAAGAAGCCATCACGTTCCCCAGTGATTTTCATTAACTCAGCAAATGTTTTTAAACCTTCTCTATCAGATCGTTCTACTGTCGTACCTCGCTTTAAAGCCAAGCGCACTTTTGAACGATTTCGGCGTTCAAAACTATTTAATAACTCATCATCATTTTTATCAATTGGTGTAATCATAGTCATACGTGGTTGGATGTAGTCTTTTGATAAACCTTCTTTAAATCCTTTATGTTTAAAACCAAGCGCTTTCAAATTTTGTAAAGCATCTGTACCTTTATCAACTTCAACATCAGGATCGATTTTAATTGCATACGCTTTCTCAGCTTTAGCAATTTCTTTTGCACTGTCTAACAATGCATTTAACGCTTCTTTATTACTATAATCAACAACAAAACCACGCGAAATATAACATAGCGTATAAGGTAATTTAGGTACTTTTTTAAAAAGTAATTGCGCAACACCCTGAACTTCACCGTCACGACCTACAGCGATTCTTCGCGCGTACCATCCAGTTAATTTCTTTGTTTCTGCCCATTTCGTTAATTGTAATAAATCTCCATTTGGGTGAGATTTAACAAATGCGTCATGTTCCTGATTAGTGATATGCATCTTTTCCATGATTTATGATATCTCCTTCTATTTAACAATACCTTTAATTATACAGTTTGTATCTTATAGTGTCGATTCAGAGCTTGTGTAAGATTTGAACTCTTATTTTTGAAATGTCCATGCTCCAATTAATAGTTTAGCAAGTTCAAATTTACCCATTTTAATTGTGAATCATTTTATATCTATGTTTCGTGTTAAATTTAATGTTATCGTACAATTAATACTTTTCAACTAGTTACCTATACTTCAATATACTTTCATCATCTAACACGATATTCATTTCTAAAATGAACCAACTTGACTTCAATGAATAAATTTTTCCTCAAGCAACCACATTAATGTTCATATACAATTACCCCTGTTATAATGTCAATAATCTAACAATGAGGTGTTTGATATGAGAACAATTATTTTAAGTCTATTTATAATTATGAACATCGTTGCAATCATTATGACATTGAGTCAACCTCTCACCGTGAATTACTTTAGTTTACGGGTTATACTTATCTTTTTCACATTTATATTATCAATCTTTTTCATTTTAATTAAGTCATCACGATTAAATAATATATTAACGATTCTTTCCATTGTGCTTGCCATTATTCATATGGGCATTCTCGCTCATAGCACTTACGTATATTTATACTAATGGTTCAAAGCGATAAATAGCACCTCTGATAAAAATTGAATATGGTGAAGTTGCTTGTGCGTCTTTTATGATAACCGAATGATATTTTGAAACTTTACCATCTTCAATTCTAAAATAAATATCATCATTTTTTAAAATCAAATCTGTGTAATGGTCATTCTCTTCTACAATGTCCATATCAAACCATTTCAACCAATTCGATACTGTTTGTGATTGGTTTTTACTTTTCACAATAACAGTTTCAATTGCAAATTGTTTTTGAAAATATTTTTGCAATTTTTTAGTACGCATGGAATCACTTTCTTCCCATTGAATAAAAAATGGTGGCTTAATTTCATCATCATCCTGATTCATTATATAAAGCAATTGCCACTTTACCTTACCATCTTTATGTGTATCTCTTTCCATTTGAATCGGACCTACTACTTCAACCCGCTCACTTTGTAGTTTATTTTTAACTGCCTCAATATCATTTGTACGCAAACAAATATTTTTAAAGCCTTGCTCATACTTCTCTTGAACAATTTGAGTAGCGAAAGCGACTCCACCTTCTATCGTTTTTGCCATCTTTTTCAACTTTTCATTATTTTCTACATCTAGTAGCTCAATATAATTTTCATTGATATAACCTAATTTATTGAATGTTCCATATTTATGATGATACCCACCTGAATGTAATTTTATAACATCTCCTGGAAAACTAAACCGATCTAACTGATCTATATAATGAATGATGTGATCAAATTTCAATATCATTAGTATCCCCCTATTTACATGTAATTACGCTTATTTTAACAAAGTATAATTATTTTTGCTCTTAATAATTATATATTGATTTCTAATTGCTCCCGTTTTATAATTACTATTGTTGTAAAAAGGTTAGCTAAGCTAACTATTTTGTCTTAGGAGATGTCACTATGCTATCACAAGAATTTTTCAATAGTTTTATAACAATATATCGCCCCTATTTAAAATTAGCCGAGCCGATTTTAGAAAAACACAATATATATTATGGCCAATGGTTAATCTTACGCGATATCGCTAAACATCAGCCCACTACTCTCATTGAAATTTCACATAGACGTGCAATTGAAAAGCCTACTGCAAGAAAAACTTTAAAAGCTCTAATAGAAAATGATCTTATAACAGTAGAAAACAGTTTAGAGGATAAACGACAAAAGTTTTTAACTTTAACACCTAAAGGGCATGAATTATATGAGATTGTTTGTCTTGATGTACAAAAGCTCCAACAAGCAGTAGTTGCCAAAACAAACATTTCGCAAGATCAAATGCAAGAAACCATAAATGTGATGAATCAAATTCATGAAATATTATTAAAGGAGGCACACAATGACTAATCAAGGCTCATTAAATAAATCACCTATTTTCACCAAAAGTTTTACAATCAACTTTTTTGTCAACTTTATCGTATACTTATGCATGTATTTGTTACTTGTAGTTATTGCTGGCTATAGTAAGCAAGCTTTCGACGCTTCCGATTCATTAGCCGGATTAGTTGTAGGACTATTTATTGTCGGGTCTTTAATTGGTCGATTTGCTACAGGTAAATTTGTAAATCAAATCGGACCTAAACGATTATTATTTATTGGTTTAATTGCTTTAATTATCACGCAATTACTTTATTTTATTGATGGATCTTTAGCTTTTTTAATCTTTGTACGTCTCATAAACGGTATCGCAACTGCAGTTGTGACAACTGCAACAGGTACTATTGCGGCATACGTTACCCCTGTTAATAGAAAAAGTGAAGGCATCAGTTTATTTTCTTTAAGTTTAGTATTAGGTACAGCGATTGGCCCATTTCTAGGCATGTTACTTATTACAAAATACGCAATTGATTTACTGTTTATTATTTGTGTCATATTAGGCATACTCGGACTCATTATCTCATTATTTATAAAAGTTGATTTCGAAGTAACAAATAACAAAACTGAAACTAAAGTCATTGATAAACCAAGATTTAGTATTCATCAATTTATTGCAAAAGAGGCCATTCCTGTTGCTGTAATTATGCTTTTAATTGGCGTTACCTATGCGTCCATCCTAACTTATTTACAAGCATTTGCTTTAGAGCGACACCTAGTAACTGCAGCAAGCTATTTCTTTATTTGCTATGCTATAGCATCGTTAATTACTAGACCTATTGCTGGTAGATTGATGGATGATAAAAATGAAAATATTATTGTCTACCCAGCATTTATCATGCTTTTCCTTTCATTTGTATGCTTAATTTCAAGCTATCAAAGCTGGTTAATATTACTTGCTGGGGCTTGCCTAGGTTTAGGGTATGGAAATTTATCATCTGCAATGCAATCTATTGCGATAAAAGTCTCACCTCCGATTAAATATGGTATCGCGACATCTACTTTTTACGTTGGTCTAGATGCAGGTGTCGGCTTCGGTCCATCATTCCTTGGGTTATTTACTCATATGTTTTCATATAGTGAAATCTTCGGCTTTATGGCCGCTTTAGCAATCATTACTATGCTTGTTTACTTCTTAATTCATGGACGTCATGTAACTAGAAATGCCATGAACTAAATATTTATATTCAAAAATAAAAAGCATGCCAATCTCTATTCATCATTTGTCTGTCCCCAAGACGCAATTATGATGTACTGATTGGCATGCTTTTTAAGTTTTTAGTTTGTAACGCTTAACACTTCTATTTCTTTAGTAATTTTATCTAACAATTTCTTTTGAGAAGTACTATAGAAATAGAATACTTGTCTTTCATCCGTTTCAGAACGCAATTTAGAAATAAGCTCTTTTTTATAGATTTTACGGATAATCACATCGATTTTACTTGTATCCCATAGCATTTCAAAATGTAATGTATCCCTCAATTCTTTACCGCTAATCTTTTCAGCTTCATACACTTTAAAAAGTACTACAAATTCTTCAATTGAAATCTTATGTGTTGTTTTTAACCAGTGCTTTAACTGACTTAACTCCCTTTCTGCTTCTATAAAACGTTGAACTTTATTACTCATAATATGATGCCTCCTATGTTTCTTCTTAGATGTTTGTAATTCATATTATTATACAATTACTTAAATTTATTATATATCAAACTTAGCATTTTATCTATTACAAATATTAAATTGCTGGCTATATCTTGTTTAGATTTATATCTTTTGGACAACTTGTTGTTTATTCGACAACATTTATACCTAAAAAAGATATATTACAACTCAATGACTTGGAGTGTGACAACAATGTTAAAGAGCCCTTAAAGATTTATTATGTAGTGATTTTTGGGAGTGGGACAGAAATAACCTTTTCACAAAATTTATTTCGTTGATCCCCAACTTGCATTGTCTGTAGAATTTCTTTTGAAATTCTCTATGTTGGGGCCCCGCCAACTTGCACATTATTGTATGCTGACTTTTGTCAGCTTCTGTGTTGGGGCCCCGTTCCGCAACTTGCATTGTCTGTAGAATTTCTTTTTGAAATTCTCTATGTTGGGGCCCCGCCAACTTGCACATTATTGTATGCTGACTTTTCGTCAGCTTCTGTGTTGGGGCCCCGCCAATTTGTAAAAACTTTAAAAACGATCATTTCTATTAAATCTGGCATAGATATGACCGTTTTTACTTTAATAAATAATATTGTATTTTAGGGAGTAAGACAGAAATATTAAAGAATCTCTAATGATTTAATATGTAGTGGTCCCTACACATTAACCACCAATATAATTCATGTTTATCTTTTTACGTTGACGATTGGCAACTGTTTGAGCAGTTCTCTCATCTGAATATCGATCATCTCTTATTTGCCATAAAGCTTTAAATTGTTCTTTTAATTCTTCGTCGGTCACGCCAGAACGAATAAACGCTTTAACGTTAAATCCATCGACAGTTGCAAATAAACATCCGTAAAACTTCCCATCTGATGACAGCCTTGCGCGTGTACATGTAGAACAAAATGATTGTGAAACACTTGTAATCAAACCAAATTGAACACCATTATCCTTATGGCGATAATATTTTGCTACTTCCCCAAAATATTTTGGTTCTACAGGATCGATTTCAAAGTGCTGCTCTATCATTGTAAGCATTTCATCTTTAGTTACAACTTTACTGAAATCCCATCCATTATCATTACCAACATCCATAAATTCTATAAATCGAATCTCTATATGTTTATCTTTAAAATATTCAAGCATTGGTATGATTTGATCATCGTTAATACCTTTTTGTATAACAACATTTACTTTTACATTCAAACCAATAGACGTCGCGTAATCAATTTGTTCTAAAATCGTAGTCGCTTTAATATTACGATTATTGATTGATTGAAATAGCGTATCATCAATAGCATCCAAACTGACATTAATTCTGCGCAGCCCAGCATCATATAACTTTTGTCCATGCTTTTTTAATAACAAACCATTTGTAGTCAAACCAATATCTTCAATACCATCGATTTGATTTAATTTAGCTATAAGTACATCTAAATCCCGTCGCATCAATGGTTCTCCACCTGTAATGCGTATTTTTTTTACACCTAATTCTGCATATACCTTAGCGATTCTAGCCATTTCATCAAACGTTAAAAGTTCATTTTTAGGTAAAAATACGAAATCATCTCCAAATACCTCTTTAGGCATGCAATAATCACACCTAAAGTTACACCGATCTGTCACAGATAACCGTAAGTCACGGATGGGACGTCCTAGTTTATCTTTTATTTGTTCTACCATTTGTGGACCTCCTAACAGCTTACAATTTTTGAATTAAAGCGTCCAAATCATGCTGATAATTTATATTTTTGTACCAATATGAGGGCGCATCTACATCCCTTACATCCAAATAATCCGTTGATAATTCATGATATACATTTTTAAAACTGTAATTATCAGAATGTAGTGCTTTAGTTATAGCGCCTAATGCATTCGGACTATAAAATGCAATTGTTGGAATAAAACGTCCATCTTCTTTAAAAGCTGCGACATCTAAATGATTTTCAATAAGATGAGAAACTAAAAACTGATACAACGTGCTTACAGCTTTACCAGTAATCATTGGTGTATCAACAGAAACGACAAAAAACAATTCTTCTTCAGGATGTTGCTTCATGATTGTATAAATTCCTGCTAATGGACCTTTATCATTATGATTCTCATCATCTATAACAACATTTGGATATTTAAATTGCGTTGCCAATTGCGCATTTGTACTAATAATAATTTCATTGAACATATTTGTTGATTCTAATGTCTTAATTACTCTACTATAAAAGGTCTCACCGTTCACTTCCGCAAAAGCTTTGGGCTTACCAAATCGCACTGAATGACCACCTGCAAGAATTATTGCTTTCATGCTCCCTTAACCTCCACTAACCGGTGGAATTAATGCAACAGTATCATTAGGTTGAATGAAATCCGATTTTTGTACAAATTCCTCATTTACAGCAACTTGAAACTTTTTATTATTGATTTGCGGATAACGTTCAAACAATAAATCTTCAAATTGTTGTACAGTCAATGCTTGTTCAAGCACAATATCTTCCTGTGCTTTTTGTAATATATCTTTAATTTCTGCGAAGTAAAGTACCTTCATCTCTCTTATTCCTCCCTCTTCGCTTCTTCATAATTCCCTTTTTGATGCCCTTGCCATTTTGAACCATCTTCCCAAATTTCTTTTTTCCAAATCGGAACAATTTCTTTTATACGCTCAATTGCATATTCATTTGCTCGATAGGCATCTTTACGATGCGGTGAAGAAACCGCAATTAATACAGCGATATCTGAAATTTGTAATGGCCCTATTCTATGAACAATACTCGTTATCGTTCCAGGCCATTTTTCATTTATTTCATCTCCAATTTGTGCCAATTTCTTTTCAGCCATTGGAATATACGCTTCATATTCTAAATATTCCGTTTTGACGCCTTTAGTCCATTCGCGAACATGACCGGTAAAAACAACTACTGCACCTTGATATTCATTTATAGTGAATTCACGATATTGTTCTGTTTGTATCGGTTCTGTCACGATTTCAAATTGTTTCATTCATTTCAATCCTCTATGTTAATTGTGTATCACAATCATTTTTAATTTTATTTAATAACCATTGCTCAAATGCTGTAAAATCTTCATGCTCCCTTACATTAATGCTATAACAAACATTCGACAATTGTTGTAATACTTGCAACTCTTCTTCATTTCGATAGACTACGACTTTTTCAAAATCAGCATTTTTAAAGCCTTCAACTAATACGATATTGGTGTCAATTGTAACAGATTTTTCAATAATTTGAGTAAGATTTTGATTATCTACACGTGTTACAGTTTGCTGATATTGAAAACCTTGTACAATACTTTGATCTGCCCCCGCTTCAAAATGCTTCATGTGATCGACGTCTGAATCCTGTAATTGAATATCTTCCTTACCATGCCCATGATGTTTAATAGTAGCAACTGTATAACCATATGACTTTAAGAAAGAGACAATATGCCTCATCAATGTTGTCTTACCAGACTTTTTGTAACCTACAATTTGTAAAATCATAAAAGAAGTTCCTCTTCAGCAGCGTCAGATTCAGTCAATATAATATCTACTGTATGCCCCGCTTTAAAACCACGTGACCCTCCTGGTAACATGACCATACAGTTAGCATGTGCAATCGCTACAACCGCACCTGATTTATTGAATCCTGAAGGTACTACAGTAGCTCCAGCACTTGTTAACGTTGCTTTAGCACGTATAAATCGTGTGAATGGGTTTGCCTTGGTAAAATCTTCCATTAATGTTGCTTTAATTATTTGCGGGAAGACTTCTAGTGCGCCACACATATGTTTAACAGCTGGTTTCACAAATAGTTCAAATCCTGTAAAACAAGCTGATGGATTTCCAGATAATCCAAACAAATACTTTCCATCTGCAAATGCAACCGTTGTTACGCTACCAGGACGCATTGCTACTTTATTAAATAACACTTCCGCCTTTACAGCCTTATAAATCTCAGGTAAATAGTCAAAATCTCCAACAGAAACTCCTCCCGTTGTAATAACGATATCATGTTTTTCCATAGCTTCTTTAACGACTTGTATGCCACTATCTAAATCATCTTGTTGTGTTTTGTAAATACCAACTTCAAGACCTAATTTTTCTGCTAAGGCACGAATCATTGGGCCATTAGAGTTACGAATTTTTCCATCTTCTAATACATCATTAACATCTAATAATTCGCTTCCTGTTGCAATAACAGCGACACTCGGTTGCTTAATAACTTTAACCTCTGCATAGCCATATGTTGCAAGGACCGCGATAGCCCCTGGATTAATTACTTGTCCTTTTTTTAGAACAACATCGCCTGTCGTTGTTTCTTCACCTTTTAAAGATATATTTTCATTTTTTGAAAATGGTTTACGAATTGTAAATGTATCTTCTAGTTCAATCGTTTGTTCAAACATAACAACAGCATCTGCGCCATTAGGTATTTGTGCTCCAGTCATAATACGCACCGCTTCGTGATCCCCAACTAATTTATCAGAAACTGAACCTGCACCAATATGATCAATCACTTTAAACTCAATGCGATTCTGACCACTTGCCCCTTGTGAATCAACACTGCGAATTGCAAAACCATCATAAGGTGATTTATCAAACCTTGGTATATCATAAGTAGCTACAATATCTTCTGCTAAGATATGATTTAGACTTTTTTCAAGTGCTACCGTAATTGCCGGCATTGAACTCTGCTGATTAACGATACGTTGAATTGCTTCTTTAACTGGGATTGGGTTTCTTTTTTCTACTACCATTAAAAATCATCTCCAAAACTTTTATTTTTTCATGATATACTAGATGCACTAGGAGGGGTAAAATGACTGAGTTTACTCATATTAATCAACAAGGCCACGCCAAAATGGTCGATGTATCAGACAAACAAATTACAAAAAGAACTGCTGTCGCTCATTCAAGCATTACTGTAAATAAAACTATTTTTAAGCAGATTTCTAATAACACCAATACCAAAGGCAATGTATTGAACACTGCTCAAATCGCTGGTATTATGGCTGCCAAAAATACATCAACAATTATTCCGATGTGCCATCCATTACCATTGACTGGCATAGATGTTCACTTCAGCTGGGATGAAACAAATGCACCCCTTTATACTTTAAACATTCAAACAACTGTCTCTACAACTGGCAAAACCGGTGTTGAAATGGAAGCTTTAACCGCTGCATCAGCAACGGCTTTAACCATTTACGACATGACGAAAGCAGTTGATAAAGGTATGATTATTGGCGAAACCTACCTTGAAAGCAAGTCTGGCGGTAAATCTGGAGATTTTCAACGCCAATCAAATCAATAAATTATTTTGTAAGCTCATGAATCAGATGATTTAATTCTGGTTTAATGAGCTTTTCTAATGCTAATTTAACTGCGCCTGTTGATCCTGGAATCGAAAATATCAATTTATTATTAACTGTACCTGCTACAGCACGAGACAATAATGCACGCGTGCCAACATCTTCAACATAACTCAAATATCTAAACAATTCCCCAAAGCCTTCTATCTCTTTAGTTAAAAGTGGTTTTACTGCTTCAATCGTCACATCACGTTGTGCAATACCTGTTCCACCAGTCGTAATGATGACATCAATATCTTCTTCTAACCACTTCTTCACCTGCGTCGTGATGGCTACTTTTTCATCTTTCACAATTGTATAATGTGCGTCACTCACTTCAACGTCATCTGCTTGTAATAGTTGGCGCACGCATTGACCACCTTTATCTGTATCAAAGTCTCTAGTATCTGATACCGTTAGTACGGCTGCTTTAACTGTACGATTCAATTTAACGTTTTGATGTTCGCCCATAATATTACACTCCTTTTGTCTTATCTTTTTTTATCCAAACAATAAATTCATTAGATGTGTGGCATCTGATGTGCGTGTCATGCCATGTATTAAAAACCTTCCACCTTTAAAAGCAACAATGCGGTGTCCTTTAAATTCAAACATAACCATATACGAATTACTGCGATAATTTAGTTGATGTTGTTTTAAAAATTGAACAAGAATGTCGTGTGTAATTGATGCATTTTCATACTGTACAGTGTCTCTACCACACAATGTTGCATAACGTTGTTCATTCTTGTTTAAATACGGATAACTTGGTACATCTCCACAAGTTGTACAGTCTGAACGTTGCATTTTACTGAAACCAAATGAATAATGACTACCTTCCCAAATATCGCCATAAGTTATTTTTGTGTCAATTGGTTGTTCCGTTAATACTTTCATCGCATCTCTTAATTGTAAACTTGTTGCCATCGTCACGGCAGGTTGAATGACCCCTACTGTATCACATGTTAAATTTAATGCTGGCAATTGTGGTACCAAACAGTTAAAGCAAGGTGTTTTACCAGGTATAAATGCAGCTTCTGTATATGTACTCTGTACAACACCACCATAAATCCAAGGTATACGATGTTTATATGCAAAATCATTAATCAGTTGTCGTGTTTCAAAGTTATCGGTTGCATCAATAATAACGTCAACGTCCTGTCCATGTGTTTCCAAAAAATAATAATCCACATGGGCAATATGATCATCAATATCAACATCACTACGTAAAGCTAGCAAATGCTTTTTAGCTGCAACCACCTTAGGCATCATTTTCAAAGCATCTTCTTCAGTAAACAATGTTTGTCTTTGTAAATTACTAAATTCAATATAATCTCTATCAACAATGATTAGTTTAGCAATGCCTGCTCTAACAAGTCCTTCGGCCACATGTGTACCTAATGCGCCCATACCAATAATCAACGCACATTTTTGATTTATTTTGCTTTGACCTATTTCACCTATTTGTTTAAATAAAATTTGCCTTGAATAACGTTCTTGACTCACATTAAGTTATCCTTTCTTTTTATCATTACTTTCATTATATGACGCGCGTCAATGTCTCTCAAAAAAACTGCCCCTAAAAAAGAGTTTAAAACATCATTAAAATGCTGATAGAAGCATTCACTTCTACAATTTTAAATACGTTCTAAACTCTTTAATGGCAAATAAATGTTTACCCAATTGTAATAATTTCATGAGCCATTTGTTCTGCTTCATAGTTTGAATGTGTCACAAATATGATTGGTATTTGCCATTCGTTGAAAATACGTTTAACTAATGTAATACTCTCATCTTTTGTAGTATCATCCAAACTAGAAAAAGGTTCATCTAATAAAATTAAATCTGGTTTCGTGCTAAGTGCACGTGCAAGTGCTACACGTTGTGCCTCTCCACCTGACAATGTCATAGGATATTGTTTCATCAAATGATCAATGTTTAAAGTTTGAATTAATTGATCGATGTGTTCAGATGGTTCAGCCATAAAAGTAATATTTTTATAGACCGTCATATTAGGAAACAATTGGTAGTCTTGAAACAGATATCCAATACGTCGTTGTTGAATTTTAACATTCACGTTTTTTGCCGTATCAGTAAGTAATTGCCCATTCACTTCGATAATAGCTTCATCTGCTTTACGTAATCCGGCAATCATATTTAAAACAGTAGTTTTACCAATGCCAGATGGACCACGAACTGCATAAATTTTTGGTTCAGTATCATCTATATTGATGCGAATTAAAGTGTTCTTTAATTGATATTTCACATTGATTTTAAGCATCTAGTCGACCTCCTTATATTTATCTTTATTCAATAAATTAATTGTAGATATAACCACAATAGAGAATGCGACTAGCACTAATACCCATAACCACGCTTCATTTTCTCTACCTTGTTCCACTAAGAAGTATATTTCTAAAGGTAGTGTATTCGTTTTATTTGGAATATATCCTGCAACCATTAATGTAGCACCAAACTCACCTAATGCACGAGCAAAACTCATCATTATACCTGCTAAAATAGAGCGTTTAGCTAATGGTAAAATTAATTTGAGGAAAATTTTCGTTTCACTTGCTCCCATTGTTCTAGCTGTATTAATCATTTTCGTGTCTATACCTCTGAAGCCTTGCACAGTATGTTGATACATTAGTGGAAAACTAACAATGACAGATGCTATCACAGCACCTGTCAAAGTGAACACTACAGGTAAATGTAGTACATTCGCAAAGAATTGACCGATTGGTCCTCTTGGCGAGAAGATGATTAATAGAATAAAACCTAATACCGTTGGCGGCAAAACAATAGGTAATATCAATAAACTTTCCAATACTTTAACCCACGAACCCTTACGACGATACAACCATTTAGATATAAAAATACCTAAAACCGTTACAATAATCGTACTGATTACAGCAACTCGTATTGATATCCAAAAAGGTGTTAAGTCAGGCATGGATTACAACTCCTTATGCTGCAAAGTGGTATTCTTTTAGTATTTCTTTAGCTTTATCTGATTTTAAGAATTCCATCCACTCTTTTGCTAATTTACTATCTGATGTAGCACCAGCTTCGTATGTGATTGGCTTCTTAAGTTCTACTTCTTTAATTACTTTTACAGTATCAATTTTTTTATTTTGTTTATATAAGTCAGTTTTATACACAAAACCTTGTTTCGCATTACCCTTTTCAACATAATTTAATACTTGTTTTACATCTTTAGCATAAACGATTTTACTTTCGACTTCTTTAAATAAGTTATTGTTATCTAAATACTGTTTCGCATATTTTCCTGCTGGTACAGTTTTCACTTCACCTAATGCTAATTTATCATTGTCTTTTAAGTCTTTTACTGAAGTGTAATTTGAATCTTTATCACCAATTAATACTAGACTATTTTTCGCATATTTATATGTATCATGCGCTTTATTCTTGTCTTTTAATGCATCTACATCTTTAGTATTTGCAGACATAAATACGTCAACAGGTGCGCCTGATTCAATTTGTTTTCTTAATGCCCCTGATCCACCATAGTTAAATTTAATATCAGCATTTTTATGCTCTTTTTTAAATTCTGAAGCTAATTTCTTGGTTACATCTGTTAAACTTGCTGCCGCTGCAACTTGAATCTCTTGTTTCTTACCATTGTCTGCGTCATCTTTTTTACTTTCATTATTATCGTTAGAATTAGAGCAACCAGCTAATACTAAAAGCATTGCAATCACAACAGCAAATAAACGTTTCAATTTCATTGAGTGAACCCCCATTTTTAATAATATTTACATTTTCATTATACACTTACTATTATATTTGAAAAGAACCGTTGCCTGTTTATATATTGATTCAAACAATTGTCAAATTTGCATAAGATTGATATTTATTAATTGATGCCCTAGTATGTATATTCTCGAATTCAATTTAAATCAAACAGATTGCTCGCTATTAATTTTTATCAATCAAATTTCAAACTTAAGCAAATATGTTAAAATTTTAAGCAAATTGCTTTAAAATAAAGTTTAAGCTAATTAAAGGGGTTAGATAATGAACAAAGATGTATCTTTAGGTCAACCAATTGTTAGATATGAAGATGGAAAATTATTCAATACAACAGATCAATATGTGACAGAATTTCCACTTACAATTATGGTGAATGGTGAAGAATTTGCGACTGTTATATGCAGTCCAACAAACCTTGAGGAGTTAGTCATTGGATTTCTGGCTTCGGAAGGTGCCATTTTAAAGCGAGATGAATTAAAATCTGTACTGATTGATGATAGTAAAGGTTTTGCCCATGTTGAACTTAATAAAGATTTAGGCGATCGCTTTCAATATTCCACAAAACGAATGATTGCATCTTGTTGCGGAAAGAGTCGTGAGTTTTATTTTCAAAATGATGCTGCTATCGCTAAAACATCTATGTCTAAAATCACTTTAACTCCAATGCAAATTATTAACATGATGACTCGATTACAAAGTGCAAGTCATATTTACCAAGAAACAGGTGGCTTACATAATGCTGCTATAAGCGATGGTTTGACATTTTTTGTACATCGACAAGACATTGGTAGACATAACGCTCTAGATAAATTATATGGATTTTGTATCCAGCGACATATTACTGTCCGAGATAAAGTATTAATTTTTAGTGGACGTATTTCATCAGAAATTTTAATTAAAGCCGCGAAAATCGGTGTTGGCGTCATTTTATCTAAATCAGCTCCGACAACGCTTGCTGTAACCTTAGCTAATGACCTAAATATTACGGCAGTTGGATTTATTCGAAATGGTGGCTTTAATATATACAGTCATCCAGAACGTATCATTGATTCTGAACAATAACATATTCATTATAGTGTGTCATAATGAACGATATTCTACATGAATCAACAATTTAAACGCACTATTTTTATAAGTATAAGTAGCTCAAAACAATTTAAAAAGCAGTAAGTTGATTTCTACTCGAAACCAGCTTACTGCTTTTTTATTCTAATACAAACCTATCATCAATCGTTAATTGCCAATATCTTCTTTTAATATTTGATAACAAAATGATTGGTAAACATAACCTTGCTTTGCATACATATCTTTTGCTGTATCTTCACCATCTGCAACTAATATGATTGGTTTGTGATTTTTTGATATGGCGTATTCACCTATCAACGATTGAATTGTAGATCCAATTCCTTGGTGCCGAAATTGTTCTAATACACCAAATCCATCTAATTCAATGTAATTTTCACTTTCAATGACATCTACAACGCCAATAGGTTCATTATTTAAATAAGCTACTAAGCGTTTAATCACATCTTTTTGATAATGTTCCCTTACCATTTCTTCATGTGCATCTGCATAGTCTTTTCCAAATGGCAAACTAAACTGATATGCAACTTTTAAATAGGCATCTATATGCGACTCGTCAACGATGGCAATTTCAACGTCAGAGTTACGCGGCAAATTGGCAAGCGCATCACTTTCTATGGCATACAATTCCATAATACCTAGTTCAAAATTCATATCTTTAAACATAGCCATCCAATGATTATCAAGTTGTTCATTTTCCGGGAAACTAAACGCATAATGATTTGAACCTTGATTTGTATGTAATTGATGTTGACGCTCTAAGTCTTTCAGCCATCGCTCTTCGGTAGGCGTCTTTTTATATATCCATGTGTTACTTGTGTATCGTTGTGGAAAAGAAGGCGTTAAATAAATCAACTGCTCGTCGTCATTTTCAAATATAGTGCCGTTACAATATATATCTGACATACTTATACTAGCCATTGACACCTACTCCTTTCACTTTTATAAATTTCAAAGCAACTTATTCAATTACTTTACTATCTTAAATATGATTATTTTATTCCCATAATTTGACGAAACTGCGAGTGATTAAGTAAAGCTGTACCAATCAAACTTGCTACAATTGCTTTTAATATATCACCAGGCAAATAAGCTAATGAAATTGAAATAGCTTTCGTAAATGGTATGTTAATAATCATGCCCATAATCAATGTACCAATAACATCTAATGCTATAACACCAAAAACTAAAATACCAACGAATAAAATCCAGAAATTAATTTCATTGATGAATCTATCTCGAATCGCACCAATCATGAATGCTACAACTGGATATAATAGTAAAAACCCTGCTGAAGGACCTGCGAATACACCGATGCCACCGCGACCACCTGATAACAATGGCAAGCCAGCAACTACTAATAATAAAAAGACGATAACACTTAATGTGCCATATTTACGTCCTAAAATCACACCTGCTAAGAAAATACCAATGTTTTGAAGTACAATTGGTACTGAAGAAAATGGTAGTGGAATTACCGGTACCATTCCTAAAATAGCGATAATCGCTGTCATTAAAGCTGTATATACTAACTGTTTTGTTGTCATTTTTTACTTCCTTTCGTATTTCATGACCATTATTATAGCACCATTGTAAACTTTAAGAAATGAAAAGTTTACAATAAGTTGTTCTATATAAATTAAAACCTTAATTATTCTACACAGCTGTTAATTTACTTTTTTAGCAAGTGCAGTTATATAATCAAAAAATGCGTTGTTATCTACATGATTTATGACATTAATTTTGCGCCCATCTTTACACTCAAATGTCTTACCTTGACTTGGTCCATAACTTATTACATCGACTTTTTTCTCAATTGAATGAACCAAGTCCTTGTTACCAATATAAGCAGTCGTTAAAACATCCCATAAAAAGTAAGTAGAATTTGTTATAAAGTGTGTTAATGGTGGTACCGCTGCATAACTTACTCCTAAAAAATCAATGCCCGTATATTGGCGTTCATTCGCCCATCTTTGTCTAACATCTAACGTTAGCGGTACTTGATTCGTACTTTCTAAAGCAACCATATCAATCTCTATATCGCTATCAAAAACAATTTTAACCGCTTCTGGATCCCAATATGCATTCCATTCTGCAGAACCATCATGCTCAGGTTCTTCAACATTTCCTTTTGGTAAAAAGGTGCCACCCATCCAAACTAATTTTTCTATATACTGAACGATAGATGAATCTTTTTGTAGTGCTTTTGCTAAATCTGTAAGCGGGCCTGTAAATAATAATGTTACTTTTTCTGATTGTCTCTTTAAAGTTTGAATAATGTCTTCAAAGGCTTCTTTGTCGCTCACATTTGAAGCAACATGTTTGACTGGCTCATTTAAAATTGGCAATGCGTCCATAAAAAAGGCATGCATACGCCATTCTTTAGGAAATGGATTTTTTCCTCGTTCATATGATGGCGCAACTTGAATATCTTCATTTGAAAAACGATTAATAATTTTTACTGATGCGCTCAAAGATGGCTCTAAATAACAATCAGCACCAATTGTACTGACCCCTATCAATTGAACGTTTTCCATTTGTAATAATAAAAATAGAGATACTAAATCATCTACACCACCATCGTGGTTAAAATAAACTTTCTTAGTCACTCGAAATCCCCCTTACATTTCATTTTCCATTAACAATATTATGTTTTTATAAAACGTTGTTATATATCTTTCTACAAAATCATAACATTCTGTTGTAATCCTTTTAAACCTCTTCTTTTATTGATAGCCATTCCCTGATATCCCTTCCATAAAGTATGCACTAATATAATTATGATATAACTTATCAATAAAGAGATACATTGAGCTATTTTCTCAGGTATACTACTTTAGCTATAATAATACTAATCTATCATTAATTAAATTGAACGATAACAACGGCACTTATTATTTAAAAAAATACAAATATCTAACTTTCTAGCTATAAAAATAAGAGCCTAATACAATATCAAAAGATGATATGTTTCAGACTCTCATTTCACTAACTTATATAGCTGAATTATTTTGCAGCTTTAATTAATTTTTCTTTTAAATCTTTACGCATGAAATCTAATGTATAAGGATCGTTGTACCAGTATGTACCAGCATCAACTTTAACAATATGTCCTTCTTTAGTAGCTTTCAAATTCTTCCACATGTTTGTTGATTCATATCCTGGTGTAGGTTTACCTTCACTTGTACTCACAATGTAATCACCAGCATATTTTTCAATTTCTTCTTGTTTCACTTCAGCCCAACCTGCTTTTGCAGTTAACTTTTGTTGTTCTGGTTGCATTTTTAAACCAAATGCTTGATATAATACTTCTCCACCACGACCCCAGTTATCGCCGTAAGTGTATAATTTTTTATCAAATTCATCAAACAATGACACTGTTGCATCTTGTCCAATTGCTTTTTTAATTTCTTTACCGTCTTTAGCAGTTGTTTCTTCCCAATCTTTCTTCCAAGCTTTTACTTTATCTTCTTTACCAACAATTTTCCCTAACATTTCTTGTTGTTCTAAATATTTATGCTTATTATAGTCAACAACTACTGTTGGTGCTACTTTTTGATATTTTTTAATATCTTTGTCAGTAGAGTATACAATAATTAAATCTGGCTTTTCTTTAGCAACTTTTTCTACATCGCCATCACCAATTTTTGTAACACCTTTAAATTTATCTTTTAATACTTTGCTTTGATCGACTTGTTGATTTACAGCTACAATGTTTGCACCTAATTTTTTAAGTCCACCAGCATATGTTGGCGCAACTACTGCAATGCGTTTAGGGTCTTTCGGAATATCTACCGTTTTGCCATCGTCCATTTTATAAGATTTAGTTTCAGCTTTGTTATTTTTTTCACCTTGGTTCCCACACGCAGCTAACACTAATAACATAATTATTAATGGTAATAATAGTTTTTTCATAATTTCCTCCTATTGAAAATGATTATCAATTATTCCAAAATTATACAAGATTGCATATACATTTACAATAGCTAGTGCTATTTATTTTTTTATTTTCGCAAAAAATTTAACAAAATATCTTAACATCCCTATAAATCCCCACAAAAAAGGGTAAATCCGAACGTCAAATTTCATCTCTTTATGCCAATCAACGATCGATTTACCTTTTTAAATTTAAAATGTATCTGTAATACTCTTAGCAATATTTGTATATGCTGCATCTTCCATAGGTGGATTGTGTAATCCTGCACGCATGTCACGATAGTAACGTTGTAATGGTCGATTCATTTCTAAGCTTTTAGCACCAACTATTCTCATCGCTAAATCAATCACTTCAAGCCCTTGATTCATTACCATCACTTTACTCGCACTTGTTGGATTTCTTATCTGACTGTCATCTTTATATTGTTGATACCCTTTTGCTGTACTCCATAAAAATTGTCTCGCACATAACAATAGCGTTTCCATTTTCCCTAAATTTTGTTGCACAGTTGGCAATGTTGCAATCGTTCCTTCAATACTATTAGGGCTATGTTGGATTGCAAAGTCTACAGCATAATTTCTAGCAGCTTGTGCTATACCTAAATAACAGCTTGGTATATGCAATATCCAACCATTTGGCGCTTTACTTTTCTCTGTTTCCACTAAATGTTTTAATGGTACTTTTACATCATTTAATATTAAATCATGACTTTCTGTCGCTCGCATACCTAATACGTCCCAATTATCGGCAATTTCAACACCAGGCAAATTCCTGTCTACTAAGAAAAAACCAACACTTTCTAATTCTTCTATATAAGCAGCAACAATAATATGTGTTAGTGCTTTACTCATTGATGTATATGTCTTCACACCATTTAAAATATACCCATCATCAGCTTTAACAGCATGTGTACTTGGTCTTCCCCCTCTTGTTGGACTACCCATTTCAGCTTCACTAACTGCTCTATTAACTAATGCACCATTATTAATTTCAACAGCAAATTGCTCCAACATATCTTGAGACCATAATTTCTGTTCATAAATTTGTCCTACGACACTCACATGCCAACCAATAGATAATGCTGTGGCACCATCAAGTTCGCCTAAAAATGATTGCAAAATAACCATGTCTTCTATGGTCGCACCTTCACCACCATATGCTTTTGGTAACGTTAATTTTCCATAACCTTCTTTAATTAACCATTCAATATTTTTATATGGAAATTGGCTATGTTGATCATTATATTCAGCTTTAGCCTTAAATGTATCTCTAATTACTTTGAATTTTTCAATCCATTTTCTTTGAATTTCCGTTGTTATTAAAAAGGAATTATCCATATCATTCATATTAGTCACCCCACACAACACACAATATAAATTATTTATTCCTAGTTTAACACTCGACTTTAAAAATAAAAAGGAACGTGCTGTGAACAATTAAAAGAAAACTGATAATTCGATTAAGTATGCACTTAATTTTATCCATAAAAATACACCTTAAACTATACAATTCGCTGTATAGTTTAAGGTGATATTCAAACAATATTAGGTTTGATTTAACTATCAAGCATCTACTTTGTCATGTTTAATACCAGCAAATAATAAAATCCATGTCACAATAATAAATGGCAATGTTAATGCAGGTAAGCCAAACGGTTCAAGCAATGTTGTTGTACCTAGTTGCACCACTACTGTTAATAACACACCTAAAAAAGTCGAAATATAAGGGTTAATCGCTGTTTTAAATGTATATCCTAGTGCGATTGCCATTAATACAAAGTTATAACCGAATAATCCCTGATTAATATCATCATAATTACCACCTAATAGAGCTACAATGATAAAGCTTAACAAACTAGCTATAACAGCTAAGAGTGCTGCTTTTCTTGATGCTATCAATATGCCGATTAAAATACATACGCCACCAATTACACTCGCTTCGATAAATACTTGACTGAATCCTTCAAATAATGACTGAATGAAATGTATTCTATCATTGTTGCTAAAATTAACCGTTTCAATGTTTTGAGGCATTAACTTTAACGATGTATCTACAAATTTAACCTGTCCTGAAAGTAAAATTGTAAACCAAGTCACAATGACAAAAGGCATCGTCAGCATCGGAACTTTATATGGTCTTAAAACTTCTCTCACTGCAGCAGCAACTGGTAACGTTAATAAAGTTGCTATCATTGTTATAACAATATCTAATCCTGACTTATCTAAAAAGATTGTTAACGCAATGGCAGTTAACACTGGATTAAATCCGGCTAACCCATCATTAATCTCTGCTTCACTATAATTAATGTAACGTGCAAATGCATAAGCTATGATACTACCTACAATAGCCGCTAATCCAATTGTCCAATCGGCTACAAATAATCCTATTAAGATAAATAATCCTGTCCATTTATTACTAATTAACACAACCTGAGAAATATTTTTCAAAAGTACATCTATTATCTTCAAATCTTTCACCTTTCCTTTGAATCATTACTCATTAATATACTACTATTCTATGAAAAGTTATATTAAAAACTATTTTGGTTTTTTACATAAATATATTCCACTATTTGTTTTCGATTAGATTGTTTGCTTCAATTTCGGATATGCTAAAAATATAATTTTCTAATTACACATTGAACTTTGTATATTACTTGTTTATCACAACAATTAGGATTAATATAAATTTTGTAAATTGTATCTAATATGAAATTGGGGGTTTTAATTTGCATTTTACACAACGAGAGCAAGACAAATTAATGATTGTAGTGGCGGCGGAAGTTGCACGTCGTCGTAAAGCACGTGGTTTGAAACTAAATCATCCTGAGGCATTAGCTTTAATCAGCGATGAATTATTAGAAGGTGCACGCGATGGTAAGACCGTTGCAGAGTTAATGAGTTATGGTAGACAAATTCTAAACAAAGAAGATGTCATGGATGGTGTCGAACACATGATTACAGATATCGAAATCGAGGCTACGTTCCCCGATGGTACTAAGTTAATCACAGTACATCACCCTATTGTTTAAAGGAGGCAGTCAAATGATACCAGGAGAAATTATTACAAAAAGTACAGAGGTTGAAATTAATAACCATCATCCTGAAACAGTTATCGAAGTTGAAAATACAGGAGATCGACCAATTCAAGTGGGCTCACATTTTCATTTTTATGAAGCAAATGCAGCATTAGATTTCGAACGTGAAATGGCATATGGAAAACATTTAGATATCCCAGCTGGAGCAGCTGTCCGATTTGAACCTGGGGATAAAAAAGAAGTTCAATTAGTTGAATATGCTGGCAAACGTAAAATTTTTGGTTTTCGTGGTATGGTCAATGGTCCTATCGATGAGTCACGTGTCTATCGCCCAACTGATGAAAATGATGAATATGCAGGTGTATTCGGAGATAACGGTGCTGAAAACGTGAATAAAAAAGGAGGAAAAAGATCATGAGCTTTAAAATGACGCAAAATCAATATACGAGCTTATACGGTCCAACTGTTGGAGATTCCATTCGTTTAGGTGATACGAATCTATTTGCTCAAATAGAAAAAGACTATGCGGTTTATGGTGAAGAAGCTACTTTTGGTGGTGGTAAATCTATTAGAGACGGTATGGCGCAAAATCCTCGTGTAACACGTGATGACGTGAACGTTGCAGACCTTGTCATTTCTAATGCCGTTATTATCGATTACGATAAAGTGGTTAAAGCTGATATAGGCATTAAAAATGGTTATATTTTCGCCATAGGTAATGCCGGCAACCCAGATATAATGGATAATGTCGACATTATTATAGGTTCAACAACAGATATCATTGCCGCTGAAGGTAAAATCGTCACTGCTGGTGGTATTGATACTCATGTTCATTTTATTAATCCTGAACAAGCAGAGGTCGCATTAGAAAGTGGCATTACGACTCATATTGGTGGTGGTACTGGTGCTTCAGAAGGTTCTAAAGCAACAACTGTAACTCCAGGTCCATGGCATATTCATAGAATGTTAGAAGCTGCCGAAGGTTTACCGATTAATGTCGGTTTTACAGGTAAAGGACAAGCAACAAATCCAACTGCACTCATTGAACAAATCAATGCCGGAGCAATTGGATTAAAAGTACATGAAGACTGGGGTGCAACACCATCTGCTTTGAGTCATGCATTAGATGTTGCTGATGAATTTGATGTTCAAATTGCATTACATGCAGATACTTTAAATGAAGCAGGATTTATGGAAGACACAATGGCTGCTGTTAAAGACCGTGTACTTCATATGTACCATACTGAAGGTGCTGGTGGCGGTCATGCGCCTGATTTAATTAAATCAGCTGCATTTTCAAATATTTTACCTTCATCTACAAATCCAACTTTGCCTTATACACATAATACTGTAGATGAACATTTAGATATGGTAATGATTACTCACCATTTAAATGCGGCTATTCCTGAAGATATCGCATTCGCAGATTCACGTATTCGTAAAGAAACGATTGCAGCAGAAGATGTTCTGCAAGATATGGGTGTATTCAGTATGATTAGTTCCGATTCACAAGCAATGGGCCGTGTAGGTGAAGTAATTACACGAACATGGCAAGTAGCACATCGCATGAAAGAACAACGTGGTCCTTTAGATGGTGATTTTGAACATAATGATAATAATCGCATCAAACGTTATATCGCTAAATATACAATTAACCCAGCAATTACACATGGTATTTCTGAATATGTAGGATCTATCGAGCCGGGCAAACTAGCTGACATTGTCTTATGGGACCCAATTTTCTTTGGGGTTAAACCTGAATTAGTTGTAAAGGGCGGATTAATTAACTCTGCCGTAAATGGCGATGCAAATGGTTCTATACCTACATCTGAACCGATGAAGTACCGTAAAATGTATGGTCAATACGGCGGAAACCTTACAAGTACGTCAATGACATTCGTGTCTAAAACTGCTTATGAAAATGGTATCAATCGTGCATTAAATTTAAAACGCATGGTGCGTCCAGTTAAAAATATTAGACAATTATCTAAAGCAGATATGAAAAACAACAGTGCAACACCTAAATTAGACGTTGATCCACAAACATATGAAGTATATGTAGATGGAGAAAAAATTACAAGTAATGCAGCAACTAAGTTACCATTAACTCAAAGATACTTCTTATTCTAGGAGGAACATAGAATGATTGTTGAAGAAATCCAAGGCAATATTGCCAATTTGTCAAATTCAGAAAAACAAAAGCACGTCGAAAAAGTATACCTTGAAAATTCAGATCTTGTTAAACGTATTCAAAGAGTCGTTACAGACCATGGCACTGAAATAGGCATTCGTTTAAAACAACCTATTGACTTACAATATGGAGATATTTTATACGCAGATGACCATAATATGATTATTGTGGATGTTAATTCAGAAGATCTTTTAGTGATTCAACCAAGAACATTGCAAGAAATGGGAGATATAGCCCATCAATTAGGAAATCGTCATTTGCCAGCACAATTTACAGAGACTGAAATGCTAGTACAATATGATTATTTAGTTGAAGATTTATTAAAAAGTTTAGGCATCCCATATGTTCGAGAAGACCGTAAAGTTAATAAGGCTTTCAGACATATAGGGCATTCTCATGATTGATCATACACACTTAAGATTATTTCAGTTCTGTGATTCACAGTTTCCAACAGGTGCTTTCAGTCATTCATTTGGTCTTGAAACATATATTCAACGAAATATAATTCATGACGATCATACTTTTATTGCTTGGTTAAAAATGTTTTTACAAGAGCAACTTACCTATTCTGATGGTTTAGCCATGCGTTTAGTTTATGATGCATTGGAAAATGATGATACACAAAAAGTATTACACATAGATAAACTGATGTTTGTTCAAAACTTACCTAAAGAAACACGTGTTGGTGCAAAACAAATGGGGACTCGCATGGTTAAATTGGCTTTAGAACTTTATAATAGCCCATGGATTGCTTGGTATCATCAACAAATGCAAGATAAGAAAGCAAAGTTAAATCCAGCTATTTGTTTTACTATGCTAGGCCATCATTTAGGTGTAGATATTGAAACGATTATTGATTACTATTTATATCAAAATGTTTCAAGTTTAACTCAAAATGCTGTTCGTGCTATTCCACTTGGACAAACTGCTGGTCAAAAGATAGTTACTCACATGATTCCTTATATAGAAGAAACAAGAAAGCAGATTTTCGAATTAAAAGAAGCAGATTTTGGCATGACAGCGCCTGGTTTAGAACTAAATCAAATGGCGCATGAGAACGTCAATGTTAGAATTTTCATATCATAGGAGGTTATAATTGTGGCAAATCCGATTAAAATTGGTATTGGTGGTCCTGTAGGTGCAGGTAAAACACAATTAATTGAAAAAGTTGTAAAACGTCTTTCAAAAGAAATGAGTATCGGCGTTATTACAAATGATATATATACAAAAGAAGACGAAAAGATATTAGTAAATTCAGGAGTTCTACCTGAAAGTCGTATCATTGGTGTTGAAACTGGTGGATGTCCTCATACTGCGATTCGTGAAGATGCATCTATGAACTTTGCAGCAATAGACGAATTATTAGAACGTCATGACGATATAGAACTAATTTTCATAGAATCTGGTGGCGATAACTTAGCAGCAACATTTAGCCCAGAACTTGTTGACTTTTCAATATATATTATCGATGTTGCTCAAGGTGAAAAGATTCCACGTAAAGGTGGTCAAGGTATGATTAAGTCAGATTTCTTTGTAATTAACAAAACTGATTTAGCTCCCTATGTAGGTGCATCATTAGAACAAATGGCTGAAGATACTAAAGTATTTCGTGGTAAACGTCCATTTACTTTTACTAACTTAAAAACCGACGAAGGTTTGGATGAAGTTATCGATTGGATTGAACGCGACACTTTACTCAAAGGATTATCATAATGGATGAACAACAATGGACTGGGCAACTTGATTTAACAGTGTTTTTCGATGGCAATCGATCAGTATCAAGAGATATTTTCTTTGAAAAAGCACTTAAAGTGATACGTCCAGTTTATCTAAATCAATCTACCATTCCTACATTTTATATAGTAAATGTAGGTGGTGGTTATTTAGATGGAGATCGTTACCGTATGAATGTGAATGTCGAAGATAACGCTAAAGTGACATTGACATCTCAAGGTGCAACAAAAATATACAAGACACCTTCCAATCATGTTGAGCAGTATCAAACTTTTAATTTGAAAGATAACGCATATTTAGAATATGTCGCTGATCCAATCATCGCATATGAAAATGCTAAATTTTATCAACACAATACGTTCAATCTCAATAATTCTAGTTCATTATTTTATACTGATATTTTAACTCCTGGTTATTCAAAAACTGGCGAAGCCTTCAAGTATCAATATATGCATTTAATAAATGAAATTTATATTGAAGATGAGTTAGTCACATATGATAATTTATTATTGAATCCTAATAAACAATCGATCAATGAAATAGGTTATATGGAACATTACTCTCATTATGGCTCTGCTTACTTCATACATGAAGATGTTAACCAAAAACTAATCGATTCAGTTTATGAAACCATTAGTTCTTATAGCAATACATTCGATTGTCGTGTTGCTATTTCTCAATTGCCTACACATGGTTTTGCAGTTAGAATTTTTGCTTATCGCACACAAATTATAGAGAAAATACTTGGAACCATCCAAAGCTATATCGCAGAAAATATTTATGATCGTAAACTTGATTTTCTAAGAAAATATTAAAATAAAAAGACTAGTGTACCTTGTTTCAAGCTTAATAAGCTGAAATAAGGTATGGCTAGTCTTTAACTTTAATTAAAGCATCTTCAATATTTAAATTTTAAGTTAATTTTATGTCCCAATGCTGAATAAATAACTTCGTTTTAATAAATTGTTATCGTTCAATGTTATTAAACGCAATTAACCTTGATTTAATTTTTAATGTATTCTTCTAATTCTGAAATCAGTTTTTGAATATTTGCTTTTTGTGTATCTGTAACATAAACAATAACTGTTCTTTCGTCTTGTAAACTTCTTTTCTTTGATAACAATTTTAAATCTTTTAGCTTTTGTAAAGCTTTAGTTAAATAGTAAGGTTTGAACTCTGAGCACTTAGCAATCTCTTTAGATGAGATTTCGTTAGACTCACTTCTTAAAATATGATTTAAAATATAAATTTCTTCATAGTTCAAATTGAACTTCTTTTTTGTATCTCTGAAAAACTTCTTAACTTGAAATGTTGCGTTGACTAAATCATTAATGTCATTAATTTTACTCATTATTAAACCACTCCTCTGATGCACATCTTGTTGTAGCAAGGTTCACATGTAATTTATTAAATCGAAACTCTATCCAACTATGTTATAAAGTTCATTCTAAACAAATAAGTATAAAAATTCAATATTTTTATTACTAGAATATGGTTAAATACATTTATTTCTTATAATAATTTGATGTTTAAGATATTTTGCCAAATTGAAAATTATTAGTCTGAATATTTTGTATCTTAACTGATATGTAAACTTTTAAAATTTTAATCTATATCAACGTGTTTGATTTGATATTTTTTATATTAATTGGATGGCTTGCTCACAAAATTTATAAAATATAAAAAAAGAAGAGCTTTAAATCATAACGCATGCCATTTATCTTTAAATGCAATGAGTTATCATTCAAACTCTTCTTATCAACCTACATACATTGACATTATACTATCATATGTTGTTTTACATATTCAACAAACATTTCATCGTTATCACTTTTAATATCATGCATTGGGACATTACCAATATTAAATTTGAACATTATAGTTTGACCATCATAATCTATCTTCTCTATTTCATTATAACTAATACTTCTATAATAAAATTGGCCATTCATATCTACATTCATAATTAATCTTTCATTTGTTGCTATAAATGCCCCTTCAAATTCATTCTCACCTTGAACTTGATACTCAATTATTCCTAGCACTGACGGACCCTTTTTTTCAGTTGGAAATAAATCATTTGGATTCACATTATCTAAAATCATAATATCCCTCCCACTTAAAACTATAAACTATTCTTCATAGGTATATGAAATACAAGTGATTAACTATTTATTATTAAGCTTAACTTGTATTCCCTTTTCAAGATAATTATAACATGCTTGAATAAGCATAGTGACTTTAGAAAACTTTTCTCGCTTGATTGTTACAATAACACGCCTTTCATCTAATTCACATCTCTCTTTTTTAACTAATCCCTTCAAAATTAAACACTTTAAAATCGGGCTAACCGCAAATATCGGGTGATGGAATTCACCCTGTAATTCTTTAACCGTCAATTGACCTTTATGCAGATTTAATATTCCTAAAACGTATAACTCTTCTAATGATAATTGACACATATTTAAATAACACTTTAGATTCCGCAATAATTCTTGTGACGACAATAAATACGATACATAGTCACAACTAAAATCAAATGTATATTGACCAAAATAACGTTCAATATAGTCACTAAGCTCATTATTCATATATTCTATTTTATCTATATGCATTTTATTAATCGAAATAGTCAATTTACGTTGATCCCTTTGATCTCTTCCTTTCAATAGCCATTGATGATTGTTTAAATAACTTAACATTTGAAGAAGGGCCATCTTAGATTGGATTTCTTTCATTTTTAATAAACTATCTATTGAAGCGCTATTGGAATCAGAATTATCATATTTAACTAATAGATTTAATAGTTTCACTTGAGTCAAAGTGAGATGAAATGAATATTTCAACATATCATTAATGACTTTCAACATTAGTATGTGTGCAGTTAAACGCTTAACTTTAAATTTAGACATCTTTAAAACCTCTCTTAAACCATGCCTATATCTCAAGATGATATTTCAAATGAACAATACTATTGCTTGAGACCATTAATGAATGATCATAAATATTTCTTTCTATAAAATTAGCTTTCCAATAACTGTGTTGTTGCATAATATCATTCACAAGTACACCATTTTCGGAAGTATGATTATCTTTATCTATACTTAAAACAATTTGTTTAGTTTTAGCATGGCTAAATTGTTGAAGACCCTTACACGATAAACGTATAGCGTCCGAATTCTCATTTAACAATGCGGCTGGCAAACAAATGACACATTGTACTTCATGTTTGAACTTCGTTACAATCATCGTGTCATTTTGATAAATAACAATCCCTCGTAATTGATTAAGTATATTTATGATAAAAATGAATATTGATAATCTAGTTAAATTTATTTCTTTGCTCGCTTCACTTATAATTGACATGTGCATAATAAGTCCTCGAAATTTTGTATAATTTGTCAAAAGTTCAGTAACCTTATTAATATCAGACATTGTGATTTTTTCTTTTAAGTCATTATTCTCATTAATCAAATCTACATCACATATAATTTTAGAACGTGCAATAGACACCTGTTCTATTTGTCTTAGCGGTAAGATAAAATAGTCTATTAGATGATCAATTTCTTTATCATAGCGCGTATTCAACTCTTTTGGTTCCAGATGATATATTAATTCAAATACTCCTATATAATTATCTATTAAACGTTTCAGTTTTTGAATTGCAGTAGTATTTAAGTCGTTAATTAAAAATGCAATCTTACATCTATTACTCTCAAATGTCATATTAAAAATTGTGGCTACTAGCTTTTCTATCTTGCCTCTTTCAGTACTCGTTAACAATTCCTTATATTCATGTTTAATACGAAATACTACATTTACATTGTAATTCACTATCTTTTGAAGTAATAAAGTGATTTGTTCAATCGATAGCTCATTGCTTGTGTCGATTGTAACAATTATATGCAAGTTTTCAGGATTAACACCTAATCTTTGAATGATTTGTTTAATAGTATAATAATCCATCCAATAAAAATTACTTCCTTTAATATAAATGTTTTTAGGTTGATACATTTGACTCCTTTTTGTAGGCTCAAAAGGTATATCAATCTCGCGCATACTTGAAGAACTTTGATTAGTATCATCAAATAATTCAATTATATTTTTATCAATTTCAACTAATTGGGAATGGTTAATTGAATGAGATGTTGGACTATATCTTTTTCTAATTAATTTAGGAGTGTTACCATACGTTTCTTTAAAGAGGTGTATAAAACGAGAATAATGATTAAAACCATGACTACTTGCGATTTCTTCAATAGGCTTCTTAGAAGTTAAAATATCAATTAAGCAATGCTCCAGTCTAATATGATTTAAATATTGAATAAAATTACTATAAGGTGTCGCTTTAAACATGTCACTTAAAGCTTTGTTTGTAATACTAACTTGATTAATAACATCTTTCCTATTTATCTTTTTATGGTGGTTGTTTGTTAAATAATCGTGCACTTCTTCGGCTACTAAATGACGACTACCATCGTATGTATTTAATGACATTAATTCAACACACATGTAATTAATAATCTTATCATTAGCATTATAAGACTGTTGTTTAATTTTGCTGTAGATTAAATACTTAATCAAGATTCTAAAAGTGCTAGCAACCTCATTTGTTAATATCTTGCCACGCATCATATAGTTTGCATTCATAAACTTCAAAAATGTCTTTGCACTTACTTCAACAACACAACATACACTATCATCATGACCATCAATTTGATACAAATCATTCAACATAATAATGGTGACATCATTTCTTTTTACATCATATTGTTGTAGATTGATTGAAACTACACCTGTACCTTGTAGCCAATATATAATTTTTAAGTTTGCTTCCTTCACACTACTCATTTTCATACTTTTAAAAATATGTAGTGAATAATTATCTGTCATCTTACATCCTCACATATACAAATATATTGATTTACTCCTGTTTATCTTTCTCAAATCAATTGTCAACATCTAATATTCACTACCAATTATATCGCCACATGTTTTTTAGCAGTAACAAAACATAAATCGATTATATCAAATAATACTTTTATTAAAACATTTTTTTATGCTAAATTAGGATATTTTATCCATTAAATATACATTTTCATCCAAATACCAAAGCTTTCATAATCATAGAAACTTGATCGTTCGTGTCGAATTTTTATGCATTTTCTGATTAAAAGTCCTATATTATGCACAAAATATACATTTAGAATTTTCAGTAATATTACAAATTTGTAACAGACTTATTTTCGAAACATTCAGTTTTCACAAAGAATGCCGTAGTTATAAGTTTTGCAAAATGCAAATTTCTATACTTTTAAAATTCTATTGTGTCAAGATATTAGCAAAAAATTACAAAACGTTAACAAAGCACACAAGGACGCTAATTTCTGTTATAGTCTTTCTTGTCGTTTAATTACGAGAGATAACTTATAACATTAATTTTGTCACACGGACATTACGAAAATATTTTAGATTTAAAATTTTTAGGAGGATATTTTTAAAATGAAGAAAATCGCTACAGCTACTATCGCAACTGCAGGATTCGCTACAATCGCAATTGCATCAGGAAATCAAGCTCATGCTTCTGAGCAAGATAACTACGGTTATAATCCAAATGACCCAACATCATATAGCTATACTTACACTATTGATGCACAAGGTAACTACCATTACACATGGAAAGGTAACTGGCATCCAAGTCAATTAAACCAAGATAATGGCTACTACAGCTATTACTACTACAATGGTTACAATAACTATAACTATAACAATTACAACAACGGTTATAGCTACAATAACTACAGCCGTTACAACAACTACTCAAATAATAATCAATCATATAACTACAATAACTATAATAGTTACAACACAAACAGCTACCGTACTGGTGGTTTAGGTGCAAGCTACAGCACTTCAAGCAACAATGTTCAAGTAACTACAACTATGGCTCCATCATCAAATGGCCGTTCAATCTCAAGTGGTTACACTTCTGGTCGTAACTTATACACTTCTGGTCAATGTACATACTACGTATTTGATCGTGTAGGTGGTAAAATCGGTTCAACTTGGGGCAATGCAAGTAACTGGGCTAACGCAGCTGCAAGAGCTGGTTACACAGTGAACAATACACCAAAAGCTGGTGCAATTATGCAAACAACTCAAGGTGCATACGGTCACGTTGCATACGTTGAAAGTGTTAACAGCAATGGTTCAGTAAGAGTTTCAGAAATGAACTATGGTTATGGCCCAGGTGTTGTAACTTCACGTACAATCTCAGCTAGCCAAGCTGCTGGTTATAACTTCATTCACTAATTAGTGATGGCTATGTTTACGCCAACAAGGTTTCAAGAGCCTTGTTGGCTTTTTTAATTTCTATGAAAAAAATCGAATTGGTAAAAACCTCAAAATTTCGATTTTCACCAATCCGATTCACTCTGTAATAAAGAATAAACAACATACAGCCATTGACACACCCAAATTTAGGCATGTCAAATCGGCTATACATTGATAAATTTTTAGTTAAAGTACTTACAAATATACTTGCCTTCAAATTCTCAATTAATTTAGTCATTACAAATCATGACATAAAACTTACATTACATATATCAACATGTTCCGCTACAAAACATATTCAGTATATGTATAGAGGATATTTATTCTAAGTTAAAACCTTTTCAAATTATAACCGCTACAATTATAAATGATTAAAGTGTTTCAACATATTATATATATTCCACGCTCACATTAAGTTAAACGTGAATTCGATGACTTTTTAATACCTATCCCTGTAAAACCATAGATAATTGCTATAATTGCGCATAAATAACATGGTACTGTCCATATGAAAAATTCTTCAACAGAGACATGAAGTTGATTCGTATAGTAAATACCTGATGTTCCCCATGGTATTAAAGGTAAGACCATCGTACTTGAGTCTTCAAGCGTTCTTGATAAAACGGAACGAGAGACTTGGTATTTTTCGAACAAATCTTTCATTAACACACCGACCATAATAATTACAATCGAAGCAACACCTGCAGCGAATACAAGCGCAATACAACAAATAACAGTAATACATATTAAACTTCCTACAGAATGGATGCCTTTAGAAATAGTAGTTAATAAGACTTCTAAACATCCTGCTTTTTCTACAATACCTGCAAATGCATATCCGCAAAATATCGTTACTAATATTTGGGTCATACTCATCATACCACCCTGTTCTAACAAGCTTTTCACACTGGATGAAATATGAGACTGATGTATCATTGAGTCGTTAAAACCACTAAATGTTGCTTTGAAACCATCTGTCATTTTGAAATGATGATTAAAAGTCCCCACTATAATGGCAGAAAAGCTTGATATTAGCATAGCTGGCACTGTAGCCATTTTAAATAGCAAACAAACAATGATCACAATTAAGGGAACCCAGACCCATATGTTAATTTGATAAATCTGTGCAAGCTCTGATAACAAAGTTTGAATCTGTTTATCATTTGAATGCCCTTTAAATTGAAATCCAGCAATAAACCATACTAATAAACCTATGATTGATGCAGGTATCGTCGTCCACATCATCGAATGTATATGTTTAAATATATTAACTTTAGTAACAAGCGCCGCTAAATTAGTTGTATCTGATAATGGTGACATTTTATCGCCAAACACAGCCCCTGCTATAATAGCACCCGCTGCCATCCCTGGAGGAATCCCCAATTGATTACCAATAGAAATAAGTGCAATCCCTGCAGTTGATGCAGAGCCCCATGCTGTACCAGTTGCTACAGATGTAACAGCACTTATAAAAAAGGCTGATATTAAAAAATAGCTTGGATTCAATAAATCTAAGCCATAATAAATCAAGGCTGGCACTGTGCCAGAAAACATCCAACTGCCTACTATAATTCCTACCGCTAGTATAATTAAAATTGCAGGCATTGCAGTATTTAAACGTTCTGCAATGCCTTTTTCTAAATCTTGCCATGTTAAGCCTACACGTTTTGCAATCCATGTGGCATATGCTGAGGCAATAATTAATAATACTTGAATTGGAATATCAAAAAACACAAAGCCTGTTACAACAACAATAACCATTACAATCATTGTCGAAATTGATTCTAAAAAGGTTGGTTTTCTTTTCATCATCTATCGTCCCCTTCGCTTATTGATGAGAAACCTCTTTTCTTCAATTTATTGCTTTTGCATAATGCTATATCCTTTTCTATCTTCAAGCCATCATTTATTTTAAATATTTTTCTAAATCAAGCTTATCTAAACCAATTTCTTCAACTGTTAAGCCTTCCTCAAAGAAGTCTCTCTCTAAAATGGTTGATGCAATTACAATTACTGCATCTATATTTGGTGTCGGTACATCAATAACACGACCTAAGCTTGACCATAGTACTAAACCATATGCAATATCTTCAGTTAAATATCTGCTTTCTACATGATTTGGTCCTGGAATTTGTGAAAATACTGGGCTTGTATTAAACAAACGATTTAATGGTTCATCTTCTTTATCACGTTCTAAATAACCACGTTCAATACGTGATTCTTTAGCTGTTGATAATTCAAAACCTAATCTACGGCCTAAATTCAAACGTTCTAATTCGATTGCATGAAGTAATCTAACTGTATGTTTAGTAATTCCTTCTTTATATAAAGCGAACTCGCCAGCATAATCAATGCGACCGACATTCAATAATGTTGGTCCTGGATGCACTTCAGGATTACCATTTTCAAGATTTGTTTTAATTAAGCTTTCCTCTTTTACTAAATGATCATAAATACTTGAAACTTTGTCATAACAATCATTTAGACAGCTTCTATCATATGTTGAAAAGAAGATACGACGTACATTTAGAGATAAATCAACTGCTGCATTTTCAAAATCGACACGCGTACCATACGTCAACGTATTAGCTTCCGCTAGTTGTGTTTTTGTTTCAATATGTCTATCTTCTAAAACATTCATAAAACGAATTGACCCCATTGCTGCAGCCATGTTGAAGAATATCAACTGATTATCAGTTACATGCTCTGCCATTACATCAGCATAATACTCTATGTATGAAGATGGAATAATCACTTGAACAATTTCAGCATCTTTTAAAACATATTCCATATCATCACTAATATCAGTGAATTTTACGAAACGTTCATCACCTTCATTATTAAAATCAAATCCGCCCTTTTCGATTGCGTTTTGAAACTTACTTATAGATTGATTACGACAATATAATTTAACATCGTGGCCTTTGCTCACCATATCTACTGCTGCCGTAACTGCGCCATTTCCTGATCCTACAATTGCTATTTTCATAAACAACCCTCTTTCTATCTTTGGTTAAAATTAAAAACAAATTATACGTAAGACAATATAAAAATGATGCGAATTCATTACGCATCATTATAAATGTTAAGTATATATAACCTTAAATTAACCTATTTAAACGCCGACGTCCACCAATTATTTTTATTTTTAATAATTGTTTAATAAACATGTTTATTTTTGATTATATTTTGTTATAGTTAAAGATAATATTACAATTTTCAAAGGAGTGTCTAATATGACAACTGAAATGAACGACGTAACAAATCATCAACCGAATCGCAAATCCAATGATGAGAACATTATGGCGATGCTTATCTATTTATTAAGTTTATTCACATCTATTATTGGTCCACTGATTATATGGTTATTGAAAAAAGATGAATCGAAACTAGTTGATCGTGCTGGAAAAAATTATCTTAACTATACGATTTCTTATATTATTTGGTCTATCGTTTTAGTCGTTATCACTTTAATAGGCGTTTTCCTAATTGCTACCGATATTAGTTTCATTATCATTATAGGTTTCATCATTACATTTATCGGTATTTTATCCATATTCGCTTTCTCAATATTATCTTTTGTATTCACAATTATTGCGTGTGTCAAATATTATAATGGCCAAGAATATGTAATACCTTTAACAATTCGATTTATTTAAACATATTACAAATAAATATTTCCTATTAATTATCTGTTAATCTCATTGTAACTTTGACTAATTTTTATTACAAAATTAGTCAAAGTTTTTTTATTCTTTTACAAATCAATAACATTCCCCACAAGAAGCATTAATTTTGTTAAAGTAACTATTGTCATCAATTCGAGATGTGAGAATAAAACAGTCGCTACGTTTTATTTATAAAAAAAGATATAGAACTTTGGAGGACTTTATTCATGAAAAAATTAGTAACAGCAACTACGTTAACAGCAGGAATCGGCACAGCATTAGTAGGTCAAGCACATCATGCAGATGCTGCTGAAAATTATACAAATTACAACAACTATAACTACAACACGACTCAAACTACAACGACTACAACAACTACGACAACTACATCATCAATTTCACATTCTGGTAACTTATACACTGCAGGACAATGTACTTGGTATGTATATGATAAAGTTGGCGGAGAAATCGGTTCTACTTGGGGAAATGCTAATAATTGGGCTGCTGCTGCACAAGGTGCTGGATTCACAGTAAATCATACACCTTCTAAAGGCGCTATCCTACAATCTTCTGAAGGGCCATTTGGTCACGTTGCATATGTAGAAAGTGTAAACAGTGATGGTTCAGTTACAATTTCAGAAATGAATTATAGTGGCGGACCTTTCTCAGTAAGTTCTAGAACTATTTCTGCAAGTGAAGCAGGTAACTACAACTACATCCATATTTAATATAAACACGATGATACATATTGTCTTGAAACTTAATTCTAGTACATATGTCATCAAAAAACTTTGAGCTTTCCTTTATAGGAGAAGCTCTTTTTTTGCTATTTTTCGTTGCCACCTACTTATTTATATTTCCTCCCATATTCATAATATTAATTTTTTCTAATACTATTAACTTTAAAACTACGTTATCTAATTTAATTGATCCAGTTTTTCCACATTACAATATTCATAGTTCTACAGTGCCTAAGTTATATCACCTCCATCAAAAGTACGCGCTTACATCATTGATACACAAGACATCATGACATAGTTGTATACTGTCTAATCTTCTACTATACTAAGATAAAAGGAGTGATCTTTTATGGAAAAAGTTTATGTTGCTGGTGCAATACCAGAAGTAGGTTTAAAACTTTTACAAGAACATTTTGAAGTTGAAATGTATGAAGGTAAAGGATTAGTCGATAAAGACACTTTAATTAAAGGTGTTAAAAACGCGACTGCCTTAATTAGTTTATTATCTACAAACGTTGATAAAGATGTTATCGATGCTGGTAAAGACTTAAAAATCATTGCCAACTATGGCGCTGGTTTTAATAATATTGATATCGAGTATGCCCGAGAAAAAAGTATAGATGTTACAAACACACCTAAAGCATCAACAAACGCGACTGCTGATTTAACAATTGGATTAGTACTTGCAGTAGCGCGTCGTATTGTTGAAGGGGACCAATTATCACGTACAACTGGATTTGATGGATGGGCACCTTTATTTTTCAGAGGTAGAGAAGTATCTGGGAAAACAATCGGCATTATCGGTTTAGGTGAAATTGGTAGTGCAGTAGCTCGTCGTGCAAGAGCATTTGACATGGATGTGCTATACACTGGACCTAATCGCAAAGAAGAAAAAGAACGAGAAATCGGTGCAAAATATGTAGATTTAGATACACTATTAAAGAATGCAGATTTTATCACTATCAACGCTGCTTATAATCCTAAAATGCATCATTTAATTGATACAGAACAATTTAAAATGATGAAATCTACGGCGTATTTAATCAATGCCTCTCGTGGTCCAATCGTGCACGAACAAGCACTAGTGCAAGCATTGAAAGATAATGAAATTGAAGGTGCTGCACTTGATGTATATGAATTTGAACCAGATATTACCGATGACTTAAAATCACTTAATAATGTAGTATTAACACCGCATATTGGTAATGCTACATTTGAAGCACGTGACATGATGTCTAAAATTGTTGCTAATGCTGCAATTAGTGCCGTTCAAGGTGAGAAACCACAATTTGTCGTTAACTAATAATTGAATTTATTATAATAACATTATAAAAACAAGAACCCCCATATGTTGAGCTCTCGTTTCAACATACGGGGGTTTTCATATTGTTGTATTATTTTTCTTTCGATTTATATAAGAATTTAGTTTGTCCAGCTGCTAATGCATTTGGCATCATTTTCATAATACGATTTCTAACTGCAACAAATAAACGACTACGATATTGGGCAATTTTACCGATTTTTCTAGAACGCTTAATTACTTTTGCAGTATGTTTGACACGTATTTTATCATAACGCTGTAATGCTTTTTCAAAGTCGTATGCGTTAAAACAATTTACTAATACGATAGCATCTTCCATTGCTTGTCCAGCACCTTGCCCCATATTAGGCGTTGTCGCATGTGCTGCATCTCCTAGTAAAATAGTACGACCATAAACAAAAGATTTGAGTGGTTTCAAATCATAAATATTATGCAATAAGATACCTGTTTCACTTTGTTTGTCTAAGATCTCTCTAACTTCATTTGGATAGTGATTAAAGTATGCTTGCAAATGAGGTTTACCAAACGAACTATATTTATGATTGTTTTCCTTCGAGTTAATTGTAATGAACCAATATGCTTGATTATTTAATAACGGAACAATACCTACTCTTCCTTTTCTTCCCCAGTATTCTTTTGCACAATCCGGATGCTTTAAATCAATATCATCAATTAAACCTCTAAAGCATGTATACCCTTGATATAATACTTTACTGTCAGCATTTACAGATTGTCTCACTTTAGAATGAATTCCATCAGCACCAATACATAAATCAAATGCTTCACTTTCTTGTTCCGCGAAATGTATGGTAACTTTATCTGTCTCATTATCTATATGCGTGACTTCATGATTTGTAAATATTGCGTCATCTTTTACATAAGATTTAATAATGTCAATTAATGTTTGGCGTGGTAACGTCACATTCAATGTATTACTTTTTAATTTAACAGTAGTTAACAGGCGATCTTTGTCATCTAACACTGTCATTGTAGATAAGATTTGCCCAGCATTTTTAATACCTTTAGCTAAGTCATGATTACCTAGTTTTTTAAGCACATTATCTCCGATACCAATCCCAGCGCCAATTTCTTTAACTGACTCATTTTTTTCAAAGACTTTAATAGTATGACCTTGTTCTTGTAATAATGCAGCAGCTGTTAATCCACCGATGCCTGCACCTATAATTGCTATCTTCATATTGTCACCTCTATATTTTTCATTCTTTTCTATTTTATCACATGCACTATTGTTTAAAAATGACTCTTGGAACTAACGTTTCATTTTTAAGGACTTAAGTGTATTATCTGCACCATTGTATATTACATGCACATTTAGACAGCAATATTCATTTACATCATGTACATTTGTAACAATGATGTGGGATATAGCATATTTGATGCTATATAGCGTTTTTTGTTAGGTTAAAATCCATTTAACTAACACACTCAGAATGCGCTAAAGGAGCTCGAAACAATAAATTGTTCCAGCTCCTTTAAGCACCGATGTCTTATTTATAATATGTTTGTCTAATATCATCTTTCTTTATACCAAACTGCTTATAGGATTTATCCATTAATTTGGCAATTTTATCTGCCCAGCGAATGTCACTCGCATATTGATGTTGCGCAGGATTTTCTGGATTCCATCGCATTTGATATAAATTCAGTTGATTGTTTTCAAAATATTCATTACGAATGAACTTTGCACCACCAATAATCGCCTTATCTGGTGATGTCCATTGTTCCTTTTCAGCATAACTTTTCCCACTATGAACAGCACTACTATCGAATGCTCCTATACCAAAAAAGTTGTAATAGCGTTTTTTTCCATCTTTAATGCCTTTTGCTAATTCTGATTTGCCGTTACCTGTTTCTACTAATGCATGGCTAACAAGATAAATGACATTAACCTCATATTTTTCTTGAGCTTCTAGAAAAACTTTCCCTCGATTTTCTAAAATCCCCTTACCTTTTAGCAATTGGTTAACTTCAGATTCCGACATTGGCACTTTTTCTGTGATATCCATATACTTCATATCATTGTCTTTATGTGAAATGGTCATTGCTTTAGCAATTTCATTATTATTTGCTTCAACAAATTTACCATCCTCTTCTTTTGTCTGTACAATACCTTTCCCTTGTTGCATTGAAACAGCCTCATCAAAAGAGTAATTCACATCATTTTTAAACAATTTAGTTTCATTCACGATGAGTAATACAGCAAAAACAACTAAAATAACTATCAATAGTAGCGTTGAAATGCGTAACTTGAAATTCTTCTTCATATAGACAAAACCTCATTTTTCTTACTTAGACAATAAAAAATATGCCACTACAATCGCTAATATTACGATTAAAAAAGAAGCGTTAACGATTACTTTCATCGTTGTTCTATCTCTGAACATCATATTAAAGACAACTAGACTAATTGATAATGAAACAGCAAAAAAAGTAATAGCTAACACTAATTTCATCATAAATAGACAGACTAAACCTATGACTAATAATGTATTAGAAATTACAGCTGACGTTTTTAACATTCTCGAATTAATATGCACTCACCCTTTTTATTTAAATAACTTACATAATCATAATAATACATGATGTTTCATAGGCCTGTCGATGATTGATTCACAATAGCACGTGATTTTTTTGTTTTTCAATATTATTCATTTATTCCATCAAAAACACCCTTTTTAATTTTTACAAAAATTAAAAAAAGTGCTCCTACACTGCTTGCATGTAGAAACACTTTTTCATTGTAATGTTATTCTTCTCGAGACATACCTTTTAGCATATTAAGCATGTATGTTAAACTACGGTTCATGTCGTCATCTTTCAATACGCCCAATAGACTTCTTATAGTTGTCTTAGCATTTGGACTCGCTTGATTGGCAACGTGTAATCCTTTATTAACTTTATTTAGGAAGTCGCTTAAATCTGATACATTGAGTTCACCTAATAAAAATACCATTGAAGCCATATTAGATAATAGCCCTGTATAAATATCTTTATTAAGTTCAACTGCAAATTTATTTATGATGACTTGACGTCCTCGAATTGCACCATTTAAAGCATCTAATAGTTTTGCATCATCTAATGTTTTAATAAGCTTGATTGCTTTTAATATACTATCTTTATTCGCTGCAATTGCCTCTGTAACTTCATTTAAACTTTCTAACTTAATTTGTTCTTCTGATTTTTCTAAGCGTCTAATTTTAGAAGATATTCTCTCAGCCATTATTTATCCACCTGATTTCCTGGGAAAACATAATCTGGACGTTCCCATTTTTTCTGTACTTGAACACTGTACTGCGGATGACGTTTTTTATTGACACGGAAATTATTAGGGTTCAACGGTGACTTACCTCGTTTCGTAATTACCTCCAAACGACAGCTAGTACGTTTATAAGATGGTGTATCCGTGTATTGATCAACATCACTATTAGTTAATAAGTTAATTGCACCTAGATCTCCATTTTCCATCGCATCATTATTTAATGGAATATAGATTTCTTTACCTTTAACACGATCTGTCACGTGAACTTGTAATACCGCTTCTCCTGTTTCAGAAATCAGCTTAACTTCTGCACCTTCATGAATGCCTCTGTCTTCAGCAAGCTCTGGAGAAATTTCAACAAATGCACGTGGCACTTTGTATTTAATCATTGGTGTTTGATAAGTCATATTACCTTCATGGAAGTGCTCTAACAATCGACCATTGTTTACATGAATATCATAAATTTCATCTTGCTTAAAGTAATTATCAAATGATAATGGGAATAATTTTGCTTTACCATTATCAAAATTGAATCCTTCTAAGTATAGAATAGGCTCATCAGTACCATCAGGTTGTACTGGCCATTGTAAACTATTGAATCCTTCTAAACGATCATAACTTACCCCAGCATATAGAGGTGTTAAGCGTGCTACTTCATCCATAATTTCACTAGGATGCTTGTAATTCCAATCAAATCCTAATCTATTAGCAATTGCTTGGAAAATTTTCCAGTCAGGTTTTGAATCACCAAGAGGTTCTAATGCTTGGTATAAACGTTGAATACGACGTTCAGTATTTGTAAAAGTACCGTCTTTTTCAAGTGAAGGACTTGCTGGCAATACAACATCTGCGTATGTTGCTGTGAATGTTAAAAATTCATCTTGGACTACCATGAAATCTAATTTTTCAAACGCAGCTTGTACAAAATTAATATTTGAATCCACAATACCCGTATCTTCACCATATAAGTACAATGAGTGTACTTCTCCGTCATGTATACCTTCTACCATTTCATGATTATCTTTACCAGCTTTTGGATTCAATTTAACGCCATATTCTTTTTCAAATTTAGCGCGAATATCATCCGCTTCAATACTTTGATAACCAGTAATCTTATCAGGCATACTTCCCATATCACTACATCCTTGAACATTATTATGTCCACGTAATGGATACGCACCAGTACCAGGACGACGATAATTACCTGTTACTAATAATAAGTTTGAAATCGCTGTACTTGAGTCACTACCAATGTCTTGTTGTGTAATACCCATTGCCCAACAAATTACAACAGATTCAGCTTTAGCACATTCTTCAGCAAATTTAATCAATTCTGATTCAGGAATACCTGTTGCTTCTTCAGCAAAAGCCATTGTAAATGTTTCTAATGATTTGTAATATTCATCAAAATCATCTACCCACTCATCGATAAATGCTTTATCGTGTAAATCATGATCAATAATATACTTAGTCACTGCGCTTAACCACGCTAAATCCGTACCTGGTTTCGGTTGATAAAAACGATCCGCACGTTCAGCCATTTCATGTTTTCTAATATCAAACACATGTATTTTTTGTCCAAATAATTTTTGAGCACGTTTCATGCGTGATGCAATAACTGGGTGTGCTTCGGCTGTATTGGTACCTATCAATACAGACATTGCCGCTTTTTCTAGATCTTCAATACTACCTGAGTCACCGCCGTGTCCAACCGTTCTAAATAAGCCTTTTGTTGCAGGTGCTTGGCAATATCTTGAACAGTTATCAACGTTATTTGTGCCAATAACTTGTCTTGCTAATTTTTGCATTAAATACGATTCTTCATTCGTCGCTTTAGAAGAAGAAATGAATGATAGTGCATCTGGGCCATGCTTTTCTTTAATAGCTGTAAAATTATCTGCAATGACGTTTAAAGCTTCATCCCATTCTACTTCATGGAACTCACCATTTTTCCTTACTAGTGGTTTAGTTAAGCGTTGATCTGAATTAATATGTCCCCATGAAAACTTACCTTTAACACAAGTCGCAATTTTATTTGCTGGAGAATCATGTGATGGTTGTACTTTTAAAATTTCTCTATCTTTAGTCCAAACTTCAAATGAACAACCCACACCACAATAAGTACACACTGTTTTAGTTTTCTTAATACGCTCTTTACGCATTTCTGCTTCTGAATCTGAGATTGCAAATAGTGGACCATAACCAGGTTCTGCTTTTTTAGTTAAATCAATCATTGCTGCTAATGAACCAGGTTCCGTATCAGTCATATAACCCGCATTACCTTCCATATTCACTTCCATCATGGCATTACATGGACATACCGTCGCACATTGACCACAAGATACACATGAAGACTCATTAATCGGTACATCATTATCCCAAATAACACGTGGATGTTCACGATCCCAATCAATTCTAATAGTTTCATTCACTTCGATATCTTGACATGCTTCTACACAACGCCCACATAAGATACATTGATTTGGATCATAACGATAAAATGGACCATAATCCTTTTCATATGGCTTCTCTTTATATTCATACGTTTGATGCTGAAGACCCCATGCATCCATCGTATTATGAATTTCACAATCACCATTATTATAATCACATACTGTACAATACAGCATATGCTTTTCTAAAATTCGATCAAGCGCTTCTTTTTGAGCATCTTTCACATCATTGTTCACAGTATTTACAGTCATTGGACGATCAATCACCGTACTACATGAACGTTCAATTTTACCGTCAATTTCAACAGTACATGTATCACATGTTTGAATTGGTCCCATCGACTCGTTATAACAAATTGAAGGTACAAAAGTATCTTGTGATTTAATAAATTCAAGTAAATTCGTACCTGGTTCTACAAGATAATCTTTTCCATCAAGTGTAACCACCAAATGTTCTTGCATATTACTCACCCCGTCTATATATATTTTCCGTAAATGACTTTTAATAAATTGCTCATATCCACCTAAAATAACGATGCCCCACACATCTTTCAGATAGAATTAATTTAATTGTATTACTTTATGTACTAGTTGTTAAGTGAAATTTTGTATTTTGCCTTTTTACAATCATTTTTATTTGAAATATTTTGCGCGAAATTAAATCATCTTTTTGTTTAATTGAAAATAATTATCATTATTAGTTTTCCAATTATCTGTTTCACGCTTTTTGCCATATCTTTCACAACCTTATTAATGACAATACTTAATAATCACCTCACCTAAAAATCGTTATACTATTTATAAATACCCTTTTTCTGAAAATTAATAACCCAAGTTTGATAAATATCTACTATCATTTAGAAGGTAATATTTATCTTTAAATTAAATTTGTAATGGATTAATTTATAAAAATCAAATCAGGCATTAAATAAAATAGCCCATAAATACAAAGTGTTATCACCTTCTATTTACGGGCTATTAGTTCTATTCGTTATTCTATTTACAGATCATTCTATCTAATTAATTTGTGTACAATTTTGATAACTTATTTTCCCTTAGTTTACTACTCTAGATTATCTTTTAATAACTTAGTACTTTCAGCTTTTGACTGCTCACTAGGAATGAAGTAGTACAATCCGTCACTTTGAATGCCGCCTTGACCACTCAATTGATGTTTATTAATCGTGTCATTAGCATCTTTATAATTGCTTCTAATCGTATTCAAATCACCTAATGTTAAATCTGTTTTAACATTATTTTGAATTTCATTCATTAGACTATTAAAATGTGTAATCGATGATGGGCTTGCAATCTTATTGGCCATCGCTTCAAGCACAATTTGCTGACGTTGTTGTCGACCAAAGTCACCACCAGCACCTTCTTCTTTACGACTTCTAATAAACTTCAATGCTTGATCACCATTTACATGTGTCTGCTGTCCTTTTGTAAAACGAACACCATCAACAGTGAATGTATCATTACTTACTACATCAACACCGCCGATGCTATCTATCATATTATGCAAACCATCCATATCGATTGTCGCATAATGATCAATTGGCACATTCATTAATTTTTCAAGTGATTTAACAGCCATATTTGGTCCACCATATGCATAGGCATGTGCAATTTTTTCAGTAGTACCACGGCCAACAATTTCCGCTCTTGTATCACGCGGTATACTTACTATTTCAGTTTTCTTCGTTTTAGGGTTGATAGATAAAATCATAATACTATCACTACGCTCTCCGCCACCCTTTTTCTTACGATCAGCATCTGAATCGACACCAAATAAAGCGATTGTGAATGGATCACCATCGTTTAAACTCACTTTTTTATCTCTTAATTCTGAATGATTGCGATCTAACGGATTGTGTATCTTATTACCAGTAATAAAAATTTTAGCAGCTACATACACAACAGCTACAATCGCTAAGATTACTAAAATACCGAATACCCATAAAAATATTTTTTTCGGTAGGCTCATTTTACTTTTAGACGAACGTTTCAATCCCACCACTCCTTTACTATTCCTTACATACTTTGTCTGTTTTCTCTATTTATTATATAGTAAAATAATTTTTTTACTATACTTCTGTAGACGTATAACTATTTTTTATCATTTTTTATCTCTAGAGAATATCTATCTGTATTTTTGATAACCACCATTTGCATTTAAAATTTTAAGTACCGTTTCATGACATGCTTCATTACTTATAATAAAAGGTGCACCCTTTAAATGATCAATTGCCTTACCATCTAAAGTCGTCATTTTTAGATTCAATAGTTCTGCAAATAAAAACTGTGCAGCAATGTCCCAAGGTTTAGGATTTGTATTAATATGTGCCCCAAATTGACCTTTTGCCACTCGCATAGAATCTAATCCGCAAGCACCAACTAAACGATAACTAAATGAGGCGTCAAATAAATCTTGCACCGTATCTAGATTCATCACTTGTGCATTAAACGATATAATAGCGTCTTCCAATTTTAACGATGGTGGTTCTTCCATCTTAATTCCATTACAAAAAGCACCTTCTCCTCGTATTGCTTTATAAAGCTTTTTATGCGGATAATCATATACGTACGATAACATTGGTTTACCTTCATAAAAATACGCCAATATAATACAATAATCTTCTTGCTGTTTTACTAAATTGGCAGTTCCATCAATGGGATCCATAATCCATAAATGATTAATTTCATTCGTAATCATTGCATTACTTTTTTCTTCCGCTAATAGTTGGTGTTCCGGAAAATATGTTGCTAAAAATTGTTGAAATTGTTGTTGAATCTGTTTATCTACATTTGTAACTAAATCAAATCGATGACGCTTAGTTTCTGTAGTCATTTCCATAATTAATTGCGGAATAACATTGTCTATTTGTTTCAACCACGAACATATTAACTTATCTATTTGCTGTAATGTTTTATCTGTCATTTCGTCCACCACTTCTCATATCATTATCATTTTATTATTACCCTATATTAAAAGAATCAACAATACAACTGAAGACTTCTTCATTTTATGCATAAAAAAATCGGCTAGTCACGTGCTAGCCGACAAATAGAAAGGAAAGTAAGTAATAAATATTGAAGATGTTGTGATGTAACTTGAACGATTAAAAGCTATCTGTTATATAGCTCTACCCCTTTGTTTAATCGCTCCCCCTGTTACAAGTAATATCATAGCACAATCTTTTTTAAAATGTAAGCGTTTTCCACAAAATTTTTCCGATTTTTTTAAAAAGATATTGAAAATGTCCTCATTGTCACTCTTATGTTATACTTTGTGTAATATATCATCTTTTAGGAGGTGGCTGTCATGAATAAAGCTGAAAGGCAAAATATAATAATTACTGCAATTCAACAAAATAAAAAAATGACCGCTTTAGAATTAGCTAAATATTGCAACGTATCCAAACGCACAATTTTAAGAGATATTGATGATTTAGAAAATCAAGGTGTTAAAATTTATGCGCATTATGGGAAAAATGGTGGTTACCAAATACAACAAGCACAATCTAAAATTGCATTAAACTTATCTGAAACACAATTATCGGCCTTATTTTTAGTGCTTAATGAAAGTCAGTCGTACTCGACATTACCATATAAAAGCGAAATCAACGCAATTATAAAACAATGTTTAAGTCTTCCACAAACACGCTTAAGAAAATTGCTTAAACGCATGGACTTTTATATTAAATTTGATGACACACAACATATGACACTCCCAATGCTGTTTTCCGACATTTTAATTTATTGTACAGAACGAAATGTGATGTTAGTAGATCATAGGGTTGATGATAATATTAAAGCTGAAAACGTTATATTTATTGGCCTTTTGTGTAAACATGGACATTGGCATGCAGTCATTTATGACATTGCTCAAGACAAAACTGCCGAACTCGAAATTGAAAATATTATAGATATTTCGTATTCATTCGGTAAGACGATTCAAACCAGAGACATATCCATTGATAACTATCATCAATTTTTAAACCCCATCGATTCCTAAACTATGGAGTCGATGGGGTTTTATCTACGCATAAATACTTATTACTGATATAACGAAAGAAACAAAATTATTTGCTATATGTAATGCAATTGTTGAACCTAGGTTTCTTCCGGATTTTAAATAAGTGAAAACTAATATGATGGATAGTATGAGATATGGACCAAACTCAAACGGCGACTTTGCATCAGTCACATGAATAAATGCAAATAAGAACACCGAAACAATACTCATAGCTATAAAATTAAACTTCTTACCTAATTCTCCAATTAAAATATGTCTAAATACGATTTCTTCAACTATTGGACCTACAATCACAATTAATAAGAATGCTACAGGTAAAAATGCAGGCACTTCAAACATTTTATTTAGCTCAAGTTCATTGGCTGTTTCACTATATTGCAAATGTTTAGGTAGAAACTGTGTCATATATTCATATGTATAAATTAAGATGAGAGCAATAATATACGTTATTGACAATCTAAGCCAATATTTTTTGATATACGCAAAACCAGCTCGAAGCCTTGATGGCATCACTTTTAAATGAAATAAATAAAATGCGCCAATCCCAATCGTATATGCTAAAGCTTGTGTGATAGTCGCTACAAATATCAGATTACTATCGATTTCATAATAACCAAACAAAATTGGTCCTATGTAAGCTGCAATTGTGAGTGCATAAAATATAACACCTATAATTGGAATTATAAGCAAATCTCTCCATGCTATATCTTTAAACGTGTATTTCTTTTTTTTCATTTTCCACTGTTATATCCTTTCCTGTTTAATAATTGATTTTTGGAGGTACTTCTACATGATAAACGAAACTAAGTATATGAGACAACAAATTACTAATTTGATTCAAATCATTGATACGATTAAATATAATACTTTAATGACAGATTGGAACATTCAAACGCATATTTATAAATTTAACCAAATAGTTACTAATGAATTGAATAAGTTCAAAGGCTTTGAAACATCATATATAATAAACGAAAATCAAGTTTCCTATTATGAAATTATAACACTACTTAATAAACGCCCCCTCCGACAAGTCGACTATGGTAACAAAATTCAATATCTTAATTTTTATCATACACAACTATCTAACGCATTATTTGCAATTAAATTTGCCCATTAACCTATTTTTCATAAAATGTCATTTAAACAAGTTATTTATTAAAATTCACTTTATTACATAAATTATACAATTAAAAAGTTTCTTCAAATTGTAAAGATGCATTAATCGAGTTATAATCATAATGATTAAGATGGTAGATTTAGTCTTATATAACTACATTTACTAAGATTTAAATAGATGAGTACATAATGTATAAATTGGGAATATACAGTATGACTTACGGTAATATATCAATATATTGATATATTATTTGCACATGGGAGTATGCTATTTTTTATCTATACATCTTAAAAATATTTACAGTTTTATAATTCAATATCATTAAACAAACAACATATTCAGCTTATTTTTCATTCTCTTACGTTACAAGTTGTAAATACCATCGCGTTAAACAACAATAGCCAACGCTAATAAAATATATTGCGTTAAATTGGAGTGATTAATATGTCAAACGTACTAACAGAAATAGATAGTCAATATCCATATATGACTAAAAATGAAAAAAAGATAGCTAAATTTATACTAAATTCACCTCAAAAGGTGATTAAAATGAGGTCTCAAGACTTAGCAAGCTTATTAGATATTAGTACATCATCAGTCATTCGATTCAGCAAGAAAATTACTGATGGCGGTTTTCACGACTTGAAAATAAATATATCTAAATATGTTCCTAAAGCATCATCAATTTACAATGTTGAATTAATGAATAACGAAAGCACAGAATCTTTAAGAACTAAACTCCATACACGTACTACACGCGCACTTAATCATGCTAATAACGAATTAAATGATAAAACTATTGATCAAATATGTCATTGTTTAAAACGTTCTGAGACGATTTTTATATATGGTTTTGGCGCATCTTTTGTAGTTGCTACCGACTTATACCAAAAGTTATCAAGAATAGGTCTTAATATTCAACTTGTTCAAGAAACACATATTTTTGCAACATTATTAGCAACTCACAATTCGAACGACAGTGTTATTCTTATTACTAACAATGGTACGCAAAGTGAAATGCAATCAATGGTTAAAGTTATTGATGACTACCATATACCTATAATTACAATTACTAGTACAAGGGATAATCCCGTAGCACAGGCATCAAATATTGTTTTAACTTATGGGAAAACTGATGAAAATGAGATGCATATGGGAGCAACAACTTCATTATTTGCTCAAATGTTCACTATTGATATTTTATATTATCGTTATGTTGCATTAAATTATCACGCATCATTAGATTTCATAACACAATCTAAAATGGCTTTAGATAACTATCGTAAACATTTATCAAATATTAACTTTAAACATTAACAGTCTTATATAAATTCTTTAATCATGTCATATAATAATTTATGCATCATTTTCAAAGCTTACATGTCTTTTATCTTGTATAACATACGCATATGACCAATGATTTGATAAGGCCATTCTATTTCTTATATTAAAAACAAACGCAGTTGATTAACGGATTCATTCCATATATCAATTGCGTTTGTTATTTTTATAATGCTATTTTTTATTTTAAAGCCCACAGTAAAAACTAACGATAATATTGCCACTTATAAGTTTTTCACACTACAACTTCGATTTAAGCTATATTTATAAAAAATGCGCCTACTCATAACATTCTTTGGCTATTTAACTTTAATAAGCTAGGGCCAAGTTTGTCATAAGATAAGCGCACATTATAATCATACTATTTTGCTTTTACATTATTTTTATTATATCTAATAAAATAATAAATCGTTACAATCGTTAAGAAGATGACACCAATAAGCACTGATATTCTAGTTTCAACATTAAATACCATACCAACCAATACTAATATTAAGAATAAGATTGTTAAGTAGTTAGTTACTGCGCCACCAGGCATTTTGAATGGGTGACCTTCCAATTCTTCAGGGTGTAATTTTCTAAAACGTAAATGACTGAATAAAATCATAAACCAAGGAATCATACCTGGTAAAATAGACGCACTATAAACGTATACGAAAATACTCTTCGCTCCATCGATATATAAAGGTAAAATTACGTTTAATAAAGCACCAATTAAAATACCAAGAGATACTGCTACAACAGTGTACAATGGTACACCATTTCTCATGATTTTAGTAAATATTTTCGGCATTTCACCTTTATGAGCAAGTGTATAAATCATACGACTCGCACTGAAAATACCTGAGTTACATCCTGACATTGCTGCAGTTAATACAACAAAGTTAATTAATCCAGCTGCAAATGTAATACCGATTTTAGCAAATGTTGCAACAAACGGACTTCCAATGTCTCCTAATTGATTCCAAGGATACACTGAAACAATAACAAAAATAGCACCTAAATAGAAAATTAAAATTCTCCAGATAACACCATTCACTGCTTTAACGATATTTTTCTGAGGATCTTTAGTTTCACCTGCCGTAATACCTATCAGTTCCACACCTTGGTATGAACCAATTACAATTGATAATGCAAAGAAGAAACCAACAATACCATTTGGCATAAATCCGCCATTTGTCCATAGATTAGAAATACCTACCGCATGGCCACCATTTCCAAAACCAAAGAAAATAAGACCAAAACCAGCAATAATCATTAAAATAATTGTTACAACTTTAATTAAAGCAAACCAAAATTCAAATTCTCCAAACGCTTTTACCGAGAATAAATTCGCTGCCATTAATAATAAAATAGCAATAACACCAGGAATCCAAGTTGGCAATTCCGGGAACCAAAACTTCATATATTCTCCTACTGCGATGACCTCACTCATACCAACAACAATCCATTGGAATATATTACTCCATGCTGTCATATAACCTGCTGCAGGATGTATATAATCACTTGCAAATGTTGCAAATGATCCTGTTGTAGGGTTTAAATAAATCATTTCCCCCATTGCTCTCATGATTAAAAATAAAAAGATACCCGCAATTAAATATGCAAGGATAACTGATGGCCCTGTCCATTTAATTGTACTTGTCGCACCCATGAAAAGCCCCACGCCAATCGTACCACCAAGTGCAATCATTTGAATTTGACGGGCACTCAATCCCCTTTGTAGTTCATTGTTCTCCATAACTTCTTACCCCATCTCTGATTGATACTAAATAAATCCATAAAAAAACTTATTGCCGTAATTATACTATAAATCATCGATTTTGGTACATTAATATTTGCATACCATGCAATCGTTTACAGAACTACTATAGCAGGCTTTTGCAACTTTGCAAACAATTATTTTGTGATTTTTCTAAAAAATTAAAAAAGTTGCTCAAGTACCGTTGAGTCACATACAACTTCAGCTATTCTCGGTAATTATGATATAATTTTAATAATATTAAAAAGGAGTATATCAATGTTAAAACAAATACTGCCACGTGCTACAAAAATATCGGTACTCTTTGCTGTAGCATTTTTCATCATAAATTATATCGGTATGGAAAAACCTGACATCCTATATTTAGTTGGAAGAACTATTATTGCAACACTTGCTTTCATACTCATTTGTCTTACAGTATTTACTATTATTAATTCTCCAGAGCGCAAGATTAAACTCGGTACGACTTTACCGATTGCATTAATTATTGGTATCATTTTCGGCGCCATATTTTTAACGGTACAAATCGGTGTCATCACTGGGTTAATCATCGGTGTGATTGCTACGTTTATTTGGGAATTGATTGAAAAAAATAAAGGAGGTCGTTCATCATGACAACAGCATTAATTGGTGTAATTGTATTAATCTTACTAATTATTAGCTTTGTGCCAAACTACCGTGCTATGAAATCAGCAAAAGAACAAGGAAGTAATGCAACAAGAGCTACAATTATGGTAGGCATAGATATTATCTTAATTGTACTTATCATCGTGACGTTATTATTAAAATATATGTAACTATTTAAACCACCCTATCTCATACATAAACATGAACGTTCTACCATTTCACATACATATGGTCGTCCATTTAATGAGGCAAGGTGGTTTTCTCGTTAAAGTTTACCTTGTAATAGTAAAAAATAGCCAATTGTTGCGAGTATTAAGTAAATCATTGAACCAACAACAAAAGATCTTACTTGCACGCGAAATGGTGTCTGTTTGTTAAATATAGGACCAATCACCAAATTTCCAACGCCTAAAATTACTGGACCAGCTAGAAAAAACAATATAATGTAACCCATCATGATACGCCTCCTATTTCGTAAAGAAACGCGCTACAATTTGATCGTAATCAATATCTTTTGCTACATAATCTACATTAGAAAAGTCCTGTGCGCTTGTCATTTTATTCGTATTAACAATAACATCTAATCCAGCTGCAATCGCGGCTGTTGCACCATTTACAGAATCTTCAATAGCCAAACATTGTGTCGGCATATAATTTAATTGTTGTACTGCAGATAAATATAATTCAGGATCAGGTTTAACTTGTTCAACATCTTCTCTACCAACAACTACCTCTATATAATCATCTAGACCTAATGCTTTAAAGGTAGGCATTATTTCCGCTTTCACACTACTTGTGGCAATCGCCATAGGAATGTGACGTTGCTTTAAAAATGCCATCAATGATTTAATCGTATCAATCATCGGTAATGTTGTACTAGTAAGATGATGTTCTTCATAAAGTTTATCTTTATTTTCCGAACCAATCGCTTTAATTAAATGGTCATGCAAATCTGTAGCTGCTCCTCCAATAGAAGAACGATAAAAATCAATGCTTATAGGATCGGCATTATGCATCTCTAAATGTTTATTAATAACATTAAATAAATGTTGTTCCGTATCTATTATTGTTCCATCGAAATCAAATATAACTGCTCTATACATATATTTACTCCTCTATTTTTTCTCTTTATCAAAGCTTAACACAGTCCGATGACCACTTCATTCTATTAGTGCAATTATAACTTTTTTGACCAATACTTTGCTAAAATAGGCCCTGTTATATTATGAATGAAACTAAACACTGCGCCTGGTACTGCTGCAATTGGATTAAAATGCAATGCTGCTAATGACACAGCTAAACCAGAGTTCTGCATTCCAACTTCAATACTGACTGCTTTTTGATCTTGTCGATCTAATTTTAAAAGACGAGCTAACCAATATCCAATCGTATATCCTAATACGTTATGTAAAATAACTACTAAAAATATTAATAATCCTGTAGTTAAGATTTGGTGCTTACTGCCACCTACAACTATTGCTAAAATTAATGAAATAGCAACAACTGATATAATCGGCAAAGCTGTAGAAGCTTTTTCAGCAATTTTACGATTAATAATTTGCAAAACAATACCTAAAGCAATTGGAATTAATACAACTTGAACAACTGACCACAACATACTCAGGAAAGATACTTCCAACCATTCATTTGCAAATAGATATATTAACGCAGGTGTAACGAATGGCGCTAGCAACGTAGAGACCGTCGTAATAGAAACAGAAAGTGCTACGTTAGCTTTGGCTAAATAACTCATTACATTACTTGATGTCCCACCCGGACAACATCCAACTAATATTACGCCAACAGCAATATCAGGTGGTAAATGAAAAGACTTTGCAATTATAAATGCTAATGTGGGCATAATACTGAATTGTAGACAGACACCAATAATTACTGCTCTAGGTGCTTTAAAGACCATTTTGAAATCATTAGGTGTAATTGTTAATCCCATACCTAACATAACAATACCAAGTAAATAAGGTACCCATTTACCTAATGTCGCAACATGTTGTGGGAAAATAAATCCAATAACAGCTGCTACTAACATCCATACCAAAAAACTCTTCGTGGCAAATATACTCAATTTTTGAAACATTGTTAACACATCCTCGTCGATAATATTGAAAAATATTACCATAAGACCAGTAAGGTTACAATTACTTTTCTGAAAATTAAGATTATTTAGTCGTTCTCTTCTTATTGCAAATATTTTATCACTGATAAACAATTATTTTAAACTTCATTCAAAAGTCTTAGTGAATAAAGAAAAAAAGCGTGGTAAAATCAACTTGAACAAAATTAAGTCACCTTTATAAATATTAAACGTGTATTTAATGCCATGTATTCCTCGGGAGGTCCTCACATGTTAATTGATAAATTCGAAACATACATCATCAACATCGCCGGTTTAAATGACCGTACTACTAGAAAAAAATTAAGTAAGTTATGCAAAAGTGTACAATTTTGTGATGCGTTGCAATTCTCAATAAACAAACAGTTTAATCAATATGTATTAGAAATTAGCTTACCAAAGCAACAACTTCCATACTTCATTTCATTTTTAAGTTTTCATCAGTATAGTATTTTCCAAGTACTTTCACCAAAGAAAATAAATGAATTACTTGATTCTGATAATTTATATCAATCTGCAAAGCGTTTCGATATCAATATTGATGGCTTGCAAGATGCTTTCATTAAAGACAAAGTCATCGATATTATGAATATGTTCCAAAATCACACTGATATCACTTATACGTTGAATAAGTCTCATGCACATATTATATGTACGCCAGAAATATTTGCTAAATTGTTACATACGATTGCAACTAGAAATATCGACATTCTATCTGCCAATTATAGATCGTCATCTATGAGCAAAGCTCGTATATCATAATAAAAGACACATCTATACGATGATCATTTACAATGATTGCGTATAGTGATGTGTCTTTTTTTGTATTATTTATCTTCGGACGATTGATCCTCAACCATTTGTTCAAATGCTTCACGAACTTGTGGTACTGTCATACCTACTACAACTTGGATACTCTTACCACTCTTTACTAATCCGTGTGCCATTTGTTGATGCGTGAAATATTCCGTATCCGCAACTTTACTTTCATCATAAACAGTTAAGCGTAATCTTGTTGTACAGTTAGTAACATCTTTGATATTTTCTTTGCCGCCTAAACCGTCTAGGTAATATGCAGCTTTGTCTTCGTATTCATTACCAGTTGAAGCACGTTTAGAATCTACGCTATCACCTTTTTTATTTTTGTAATCTTGCTTAGAAAATAATTTAACTTCCTCTTCTGTTTTCTTACGTCCAGGTAATGGAATATCAAATTTCAAAATTAAGAATCTGAATAAGAAGAAGTAAATCGCTACAAATATCAGACCGATAATAACTTGTGCAACATAAGTACCCCAATGTTCTTTACCTAATGGCAACCAGTTTGTTGAAATAAAGTCTAACAAGCCACCACCCATGTTACCTACAACACCAAATGCGTACATTAAAGTATCCATTGATGCTGCTAAAACTGCGTGTAAAACAAATAAGTATGGTGCGATGAATAAGAATGTAAATTCTAATGGCTCAGTAATACCTACAACGACTGCTGTTAATGTTGCAGGAATAAGTAATGCTGCTACTTTTTTACGATTTTCTTTAGGTGTCGTAGCATACATTGCTAAAGCAATACCTAAACATCCAAATACTTTCCCATTTCCTTGAAGCATAAAGCCATAAGGGAATTGCTCTTTTAATGGCTTAGCACTCTTAGCAAACTCATTTAAATGTTGTAACCATTCAGCTTTCAAGCCGTGATTGACTACTACTGGTCCAACTTCAATTGGTGCATAAATAAAGTGATGTAATCCTGTTGGTATTAATACACGTTCTAAGAAGTGGTACAGCCAAACACCGATATAGCCTGAAGCGATGATAAAGTGTTGCATTGAACCAATACCGTGCTGAACAGTTGGCCAAATAACACAAGTAATTGCTGCTAATGGTAACATCACAAAAAATGAAATCGTAACTACAAATGTTAAACCTTGGAATACACCAACCATTTCTGGTAATCGTTTACTATAGTATCTATTGTGAATCCAAGTAATAATAGCTGAAATAATAATACCACCTAGAATATTCGTATCCAATGTGGCAATACCTGCAATTGATTTTAAACCAGGTACATTTTCAACGCCTTTTTCTAAATTAGCGCCAAACGTATGTGGCCATTGCGTTAAAATGGCATTTATAAATGTATTAAACATTAAGTAACCCATCAATGCTGCAAGTGCTGCATGACCTGGTGCTTTTTTAGCTAAAGAAAGTGGTAGACCTACAACAAATACAACTTCCATATGCGTAAAAATAACCCAGCCACCAGATTCTATTACTGACCAAAATTTAAACCAAAACGTATGTTGATCTGCTAAACTCCCCATGATTGTAGGATTTTTAAATAATGTCGCAAAGCCAAGCACTATCCCAAAGAAAGCGAACATTAATACCGGTACAATCATTGCACTACCGAAACGCTTTATCGCATTCATCTTCTATTCCCTCCATATCATCTTTCCTAACAATACATCTAATTAGATTCATTTATAAATAGATGTCTTACTATTTAAATATAATATATAGTAAACGCTTACACACCTACAACGACATTGACGTATTTTGAAAGTATTTTGTATAATCAGATTATCTTTTCATATAGTGAAAATTTTTTCGCGACCTTATATATGACATCGTTGTATTTGTAATACATTCGTTTTAAACGCATAATCAAACCTATATCAATACACAAATATATATAATGACATACAAGATTTTAATGTAATAACGATCTATCACACATTTATTTTCAAGGAGGTTGAATATGTTTTTAGATGAACACATTAATCGAAACTTTGATAAACTTAATGATAATGATTTACATATCGCTCACTTTATCAATACACATATAGATGAATGTAAAAATATGAAAATACAAGATTTAGCGCAATTCACACATGCCTCGAATGCAACCATTCACAGATTTACACGCAAATTAGGTTTTGACGGTTATAGTGATTTTAAATCGTACCTTAAATTTGAAAGTAATAAGACACACCAATTACCTTCTAACTCTATCGATAGTTTCAAACAAGAAATCGATAGTACATTCAGTTATTTAGAACGCGTTGATTACCAGCTTCTTACTGAAAAAATGCATACAGCTTCAACAATATATTTGTATGGTACAGGGCGTGCACAGTTAAACGTTGCTTCAGAGGCACAGCGTATACTGTTAACGTTACATAATCATGTCATTGTACTTCATGATGAACATGAACTTAAAATGATTTTGAACAAGAGTGAACCTAATGATTTATTCTTTATTATTTCATTATCAGGTGAAACACATGAATTATTAGAAGTAACAAACTTGCTTCAACTTAGACAAAAATACTTTATTTCTGTTACTACAATGAAAGATAATACCCTTGCTCAAAAAGCAAATTACAACGTCTATGTATCCAGTAACACATTCTACTTAACTGATGGTACAGACTATTCTAGCTTCATCAGTTATCATATATTCTTTGAAACACTTGTAAGAAAATATAATGAGTATTTACTACATAATGATATTTCAAATTAGAAAAAAGGAAGTTATGATTTAATGGCCTTGAGCCTATCATAACTTCCTTTTATCATTTTATTGTTGTGTTGATGTTTCGATAACGTGGTACATCTTATCAAACATCAATTCGAAACCATGCACCATGGCATCATGATATTCTTTTTTCTTTTGCTTGTATTCTAAATTAGTAAATCGTCTTTCTTTTTCAACTAATGAACGATAATAAAATAGCATTTGGGTGCCACCTGTTTCACGTTCAAAAAATTCTACCTCAATGACATCTTGTGTTTCACTTAGTCCAGGCATACCGATAGTCATCTTAACGTATTCATCCATAACTAAAGATTCATAAATGCCTTCAATCACATTTACTTTGCCATTACGTTGTTGATCTACAATACGATATTTACCGCCTTCTTTAACGTCCGCTTCAATCTCTTTATTCGTTCTGGCTGATGTCATAAACCATTGTTTCAACAAATCTTTCTTTGTCCAAGCTTCGTATACTAACTCTGGAGAAAATTTATAAAGCTTTTCAATTTCAACTTCGACATGTTCATTCTCTACATTAAATTTTGCCACTGTTGTCCACCCACTTTCGCTCTTACTTTTATTTTAACGTATTTTTGCTCAGTTCCAAACATAGATGATCATCATTTTTAAAAGATTAGCGTTATACGGTGAGTACAACATGATCTGTTAATATAACAAGCCACCTTACTTGGCTACATCGATATATTGTTAAGCATTAATGTTTCATTTCTTGACTAGTGTTCTTTTTTAGCTTTGGAAAATTAAATAAAATCGCAATAAGTCCGCATACACCTAATAATATAGGATAAATGCTGTATGGGAATAACATTAACGGTGAAATACCAGCTACACCAGCCGCTGAAATGACTTGCGGGCTATATGGTAATAAACCTTGGAAGCAGCCTCCAAATATATCAAGAATACTTGCTGATTTCCTTGAATCTACATCATATTCATCTGCAATATTTTTAGCTAAAGGACCTGACATAATAATAGAGATGGTGTTGTTTGCCGTGGCAATATCTGCGACACTTACCAAACTCGCAATTCCTAATTCTGCCCCACGCTTTGATTTTACTTTAGAGCGAACAAATTGCAACAACCATTCAATACCACCATTGTGTTGAATAATACCGACTAAACCACCAATTAGCAACGCAATCATAGCAATATCTTCCATGCTTATAATACCTTTGGACACTGCATCTAGTAGCCCCATCCAACCGAATGAACCATCTATGAGACCAATGATTCCGGCTAATAATGTTCCGCCAATCAATACGATAATGACATTTACACCTAATAATGCTAATACCAATACTAAAATATACGGTACAACTTTAATTAGATTATAATCATAGCTTTTAGCATGATTTAAAGAAATGCCATTCGTTAAGAAATACAGAATAATAATCGTTAAAATAGCACCTGGCAATACAATTTTAAAGTTTACTCTGAATTTATCTTTCATTTTCGTATGTTGTGTTCTAACCGCAGCAATTGTTGTATCTGAAATCATTGATAGATTATCGCCGAACATTGCACCTCCAACAACTGTAGCCATTGCTAGCGCAGTTGGTACATCTGTCGCTTGTGCAAATCCGTAACCAACAGGTGCTATTGCAGCAACAGTCCCTACTGACGTCCCCATAGATATAGAAACAAACATACAAATCACAAACAATCCTACAATAATTAAATTTTCTGGGATTAATGATAGTCCTAAATTAACTGTCGACTTTACGCCACCCATTTTTTCAGCTGTATTTGAAAATGCACCTGCTAAAATAAAAATCAACATCATTAAAATAATGTTTGAATGGCCTGCACCTTTCGTGAAGACCTCAACTTTTTTAGCAAATGATTCTTTTCGATTCATTAATAACGCCACAATTACCGTTATCGTAATTGCAACATTTAATGGCATTGAAGTAAAATCACCTGTGATAATACCTACGCCTAAAAACAACGCCACAAATAATAACAAGGGGAATAATGCCCAAGCATTGCTCTTTTTATGTACTTCCATCCTTTTTACCTGCTTTCCAATTAAAAATACCTCTTTCTCACAAACGATGAAGAAAGAGGTTTTCATGTGCTTTACCTGCTTATCTTCAAACCATTACGGTTACTGGAATTGGCACATTCGAGATGTTGCCGAGGCTTCATAGGGCCAGTCCCTCCACCTCTCTAGATAAGTGATGCTTATTTACGTTTACGTTACAAGATAATCCTTAGTACGTCAATCATAAATTAATCAGGAGTCGTATAATATTTTTCATAAACAATCATTGCTACTGTAATAATAATCAAAACAATAATGCTAATAACAAGTAAAAGCCACCATTTAAGCATTAATGCAATAAAAATGAACACGATAGACACACTTACTAATATTAATGATATGACTTTAAATTGCTGAACACGTTGCTTGGAGATGACTTTCAACTGTTTGTTTGATAGACGCGTATTTTTTATACTGATTCCCAGTATATTTTCTAATATTTGAACCAATACGATACTTATTGCAAATATAATAATTGGTAAAACATCATAGCTCCCTATAGTTAATGTATAAATTACAAATCCAATGTAAAGTAACCCTGAGACAAAGGATAAAAAGTATGCGACGTATTTGTTAAACTTAATGATATGCTTTTTAACGTTTTGATGTGTAAACCATACATTCGAAACGATCGCAACTGCTACAAATAATGTGAATACTATATATAATGGTAATTTTTGTTCAGGAAAAACAGTCGCTATTCCAAAAGCTAATGCTAAAATCAAAAATAATATAGCTCTAGATACTATTAATGCCATAATAACAACCCCTTTGTTTAATATCGAGTTTGCAAATTTACGTTTATCAGCGTTTCTATGATCAGTACTTCTACGGGTAGCGTTTCTATGTAATTTACATCATCTTAACATATAAATACTTCGCTATTTAATTGAAAACATATCCTATTATTCTTTGTCCGTTCTGACGTTTAATATCTAGCCTTAGGTATTTCACTTGTTAATGAATTTAACTTTCTTCCACTAACCGTCCCTAAACCCAATCCCGCAACATTTTTTAATTTTTTCGTTGTTGTCCTGACATCCTCATTAAGAAAGTTTATTCTGCTTAAACCTTATAATCCACACCCTGAGCAAACGCTCCTTATGACAGAGTATTAAAATAAGCCGATAAAGATACACACCTTTACCGACTATTTAAAATACACTTCACCAATTCATTTTAATTTAATGGATTGAAGTAACTAAATTAATATTATGTTGTTCAATTAAAAGCTTCATACAAACCTAATCTATTTGCACTCCACCGCTAACACCGAACACTTGTCCAGTTGTATAACTTGATTCTTCTGACGCTAATAGCACATAAGTTCCACATAACTCAACAGGTTGACCTGCACGACCTAAAGGTGTTTTTTGATCAAATGTTGGGATTTTACTTTGAGGTTGTCCACCAGAAATTTGTAATGGTGACCAGAATGGACCAGGCGCTACACAGTTCACTCTAATTCCTTTTGGTCCTAATTCTTCTGAAAAACTTTTAGTTAATGAAATAATTGCTGCTTTTGAAGCGGCATAATCATGAAGAATAGGACTAGGATTATAACCTTGTACAGATGATGTCGTTGTAATTGACGCACCCGGTTTTAAATATTCCAATGCTTTTTGAACTGTCCAAAATAGCGGATAGACATTCGTTTCAAATGTTTCTGTAAATGCCTCAGTTGTAAATCCATGAATATCATCATGATACTGTTGATGTCCAGCAACTAAAGTAACATTATCTAAGCCACCTAATTGTTGATATGCTTGTTCAACAAGGTCATAGTTGAACTGCTCATCTCTTATATCACCAGGAATTAACACTGCCTTTTGACCACTTTCTTCAATCACTTGGCGTACTTCTTGTGCATCTTGTTCTTCACTCGGAAGATAGTTAATCGCTACATCTGCACCTTCTTTAGCATACGCAATTGCTACTGCACGCCCTATTGCTGAGTCACCACCTGTGACTAATATTTTATAGCCTTGTAAGCGTTGATGACCTTGGTAAGACGTTTCGCCACAATCAGGTGCTGGCGTCATTTCAGATTGTAAACCCGGTACCTCTTGTTCTTGTTTTTCATATTCCGTTGTTTTAAATTTTGTTCTAGGATCTTGAGCTGCCATTTTTTAACATCTCCTTATTCGCTTAATGGTTATTATTTACCCAATCTTCCTAGGAACTTAATCATGATTACACTAAAAATTACTTTCTTCTTTATAAAAACAAGCTCGAATTACTCATGCAATAGTCTTTTTACAAATTCAACAAAATACTCAGGTACTTTTTCAAGAATCCTTTCATCCGGTTTATATTGAGGATGATGTAAATCATATTCACTATGAGAACCAATTAACGCAAATACACTTGGAAAATGTTGACTATAACCTGAAAAATCTTCTCCAATCGTAAGCGGCTGTTCCATCATTTCCACCTTATATCCAACATGTTGGGCTACTGCAATTGCTTTATGCGTCAATGCCTCATCATTCATCACAGCGCCAGGTAAATGTGTATAATTTAAATTAATTTTCATATTATATGCTTGAGCCAATCCGTCCGCAATATCTTGTAATCGTGTTTCTACAAGCTTTCGTACCACAGGATCAAAACTACGCACTGTGCCTTGTACATACGCATGATCAGCAATGACATTCCAAGTATTACCACATGATATTTGTCCAATTGTTACTACCGCTTCATCAAACGCAGATAGATTTCTACTAACTATGGATTGAATACTATTAATCAATTGCGCCAACACAATAACTGGATCGTTGCATTGTTCTGGCTTTGCAGCATGACCACCCACGCCTTTAATATGAAACTCAAAACGATCTACTGCTGATGTAATTGCCCCTGTTTTGATTGCAAATGTACCTACCGAACGCGATGGGTCATTATGAAACCCCAATACTGCTTGTACATCTTTTAATGCATGTGTTTCAATAATTTTAAAAGCGCCATGTCCTAGTTCTTCTGCTGGTTGAAAAATGAATTTAACACGCCCAGTAAGAGTGCCCTCAATTTCTTTTAATTTTACAGCTGTAGCCAAAATACTAGCCATGTGAATATCATGACCACACGCATGCATAACACCTTCATTTTCAGATTTAAAATCCTGTTCAACAAGCTCTTGAATCGGTAAAGCATCAATGTCAGCCCGAACAGCTATACAACTCAGACCTTGTCCCACTTCAGCAACCAGCCCAGTCATAAGCGGTAAGTCTAATATTCTAATATGATGTCCTGTTAAAATATCTTTAATTTTTTGTGTAGTCTTAAATTCTTTATCGGATAGTTCTGGAAATTGATGAAAATACCTTCTCCAGGTAACAGCTTGATCTTTTAATCCCATCGGTCATTCCCCTTCCTTAAGTCAATGATATGTTGTCTACCCTACGATGATCATCTTTGACTATTAAACGATGATTTCACAACAATGTACTCTTGTTAATTGCTTTCGTTAATGATAGACAGTTATTTAATAATATCGTAACACTGTTGTCAAACTATTCTAACTTTTATAATTGAGACTCTATACAAAAACGTGTTCTCGAATATACTTGTTTTTACAAACCACAAAAAGCTCTAAACATTAGTTTAAACCAATGCTTAGAGCTTTCTAATTATTTTATGCTTTAAAAGATACTGTGTTATCTACGATGACCTTACCGTCTTTAATAACTTTTTCTGCGTGATTGATACCAAAATGATATGGAATATATTCATGATTTGGTGCATCCCAAATTACTAAATTAGCCTTATCACCTGTGTTAATTGTACCCGCATTAATGTCTATTGCTTTAGCAGCATTGACCGTAACAGCATTCCAAACTTCATTAGGTGATAGCTTTAATTTCAAGGCTGCAATCGCCATAACAAGTTGTAAGTTGTTTGTGACACTACTACCAGGGTTATAATCAGTTGCTAATGCAATCGCACCGTTATTGTCAAGCATGCCTCTTGCATCTGCATAATCTTCTTTACCTAAATAGAACGTCGTTGCAGGTAAGAGGACAGCTACAGTATCACTATTTCGCAACTTTTCTTTTCCTTTATCACTAGAAGCTACTAAGTGGTCTGCTGATATTGCTTGTTCATCAATTGCTAATTCCAGTCCGCCTAACGGATCAATTTCATCCGCATGTATTTTCACTTTAAAACCTGCTTCTTTGGCTTTTTGCATATAATGTTGCGATTGTTCTATTGTAAATACACCTGTTTCACAGAAAATATCCGCAAAGTCTGCATATTGTTTTACTTCCGGAAGTAACGCAATCATTTCTTCTAAAAATGCCTCATTTGAACTTGCCTCTTTAGGTACAGCATGAGGCCCTAGGAAAGTATGTTTCATGTCTAAATCATATTTCTCAGCTAAACGATTAGACACTTTCAATTGCTTCAGTTCATTTTCTCTATCTAATCCATAACCACTCTTACTTTCAACTGCAAGCACGCCGTGTTTAATCATAGTAAGCAAATCATGCTCTGCTTTTTTAAACAAGTCATCTTCGGATGTTTCTCTAGTAGCATTAACGGTAGATAATATGCCACCACCCATTTCTAATATTTCAAGGTAAGACTTACCTTGACGTTTTAATGACATCTCATGTTCTCGAGATCCACCAAATGTTAAATGGGTATGTGCATCTACTAATGCTGGGGACACTACCTTCCCACTAGCATCAATCGTCTCAGTCGCATCGTAGTCATCTGTATGTGTTCCAGCATATACAATTTTGCCATCTTTAATGACAACTGTACCATTTTTCACAACATTTAATTCATCTAATTCCTTACCCTTCAAAGGTTTATCTGTTGATCTCGGTAAAATTAATTCTGCTATATGATTAATTATTAAATCATTCATTACTTATCACCTGCTTTATCAATCATTGGAATATGAATACCTTTTTCTTTAGCTGTTTGAATAGCGATGTCATAGCCAGCATCAACATGTCGGGCAACACCCATACCTGGGTCAGTCGTCAATACACGTTCCAATCTTCTTTCAGCACGCTCTGATCCATCTGCTACAACAACCATACCCGCATGAAGTGAATATCCCATGCCAACACCGCCACCGTGATGGAATGAAATCCATGAACCACCTGCAGCTGTGTTAATGAGTGCATTCAATACAGCCCAATCACCAACCGCGTCACTACCATCTTTCATACTTTCTGTTTCACGGTTAGGACTAGCAACTGAACCAGCATCTAAATGGTCTCGTCCAATAACAATTGGTGCTGAAATTTCACCGTCACGTACAAGACGATTTAAAGCTAAGCCCATTTTCGCTCTTTCTCCATAGCCTAACCAAGCAATACGTGATGGTAGTCCTTGATATGAAATTTTTTCTTCAGCTAAATCAAGCCATCTTAATAACTTTTCATTTTCTGGGAAAAGTTTGCGCATTTCTTCATCCGCACGCTCGATATCTTTTGGATCACCACTCAACGCAGCAAAGCGGAATGGCCCTTTACCTTCACAGAATAATGGTCTAATGTAAGCTGGTACAAAGCCTGGGAAGTCAAAAGCATTTTTCACTCCGTTATTGAAGGCTACTTGACGAATATTGTTACCATAATCAAATGCTACAGCGCCACGTTTTTGGAATTCAAGCATTAATTCAACATGCTTTGCCATTGAAGCTTGTGACAGTTCAACATATTTTTTCGGATCTTTTTCACGCAATACTTTCGCTTCTTCTACAGAGTATCCTTGTGGCACATATCCATTTAGCGGATCATGTGCACTTGTTTGGTCAGTAATAATGTCAATTTTAAATCCTTTTTCTAGAATCGCTTGATGGATGTCTACAGCATTTCCAACTAACCCGATTGATAATCCTTCTCCACGTTCTTTCGCCTCTTCTGCTAATTTTAATGCTTCATCTAAATCAGCTGTTTTAACATCACAGTATTTCGTATCAATTCGCTTATCAACACGTGTTTCATCAACATCCACGCAAATTGCTACCCCATGATTCATAGTAATTGCTAACGGTTGCGCACCACCCATACCACCTAAACCTGCTGTCAGTGTAACAGTGCCTGCTAAATCTCCATTAAAGTGTTGATTACCTAGCTCGGCAAATGTCTCATAAGTACCTTGCACAATACCTTGAGAACCAATATATATCCAACTACCGGCTGTCATCTGTCCATACATGATTAAACCTTTTTTATCTAATTCATTAAAATGATCCCAGTTTGCCCATTCAGGCACTAATACTGAATTTGAAATTAATACACGTGGCGCTTCTTCATGTGTTTTAAATACAGCAACTGGCTTTCCTGATTGTACTAACATTGTCTCATCTGATTCTAATTCTCGTAACGTTTTCTCTATTGCTTCAAAAGCTTCCCAATTACGTGCTGCTTTTCCAATACCACCATAAACAACTAAATCTTCTGGTCTTTCAGCAACTTCTGGGTCTAAATTGTTGTATAACATTCTAAGTACTGCTTCTTGTTCCCAACCTTTACACTCAATACTCAAACCTTTTTTTGCTTGAATTTTTCTCATAAAATTCGCTCCTGTTCTTTTTAGAAGTTAATTCCACTAAATTTAAAACGCTTACATTATTATCTTCAATATTCATTATAGTATGTTAAAATATAGCCAACAAATATAAATAAACTAATTATCCATAGCTTGAATCTATAAATAAAAGGAGCAAAACACATGAAAATTATTCAGTTAGAATACTTCTTGGCTATCGTAAAATATAATAGTTTTACTAAAGCTGCACAATTTTTACATATTAGCCAGCCATCTTTAACTGCTACGATTAAAAAAATGGAAGCAGATTTAGGTTATGACTTATTTACACGTTCAACAAAAGACATCAAGATTACCGAAAAAGGAATACAGTTTTATCGTTATGCGAGCGAATTAGTTCAACAATATCGATCGACGATGGAAAAAATGTATGATTTAAGCGTTACATCAGAACCAAGGATAAAAATTGGGACTCTTGAATCTACGAATCAATGGATTGCGAATTTAATTCGAAAGCACCATTCCGACTACCCTGAACAGCAATATCGTTTATATGAAATACATGATAAACATCAATCTATAGAGCAATTACTGAATTTTAATATTCATTTAGCTATAACAAATGAAAAAATAACCCACGAAGATATAAAATCTATTCCATTATATGAGGAATCTTACATTTTATTAGCACCCAAGGAAACATTTAAAAATCAAAATTGGGTAGATGTTGAAAATTTGCCACTCATATTACCAAACAAAAATTCTCAAGTGCGCAAACACTTAGATGACTATTTTAATAGAAGAAATATTCGTCCAAATGTCGTTGTAGAAACAGATCGATTCGAATCAGCAGTTGGATTTGTTCATCTCGGCTTAGGTTACGCTATCATTCCGAGATTTTATTACCAATCATTTCACACGTCTAATTTAGAATATAAAAAAATTCGTCCAAACTTAGGCCGAAAAATTTATATCAATTACCATAAAAAACGCAAACACTCCGAACAAGTACATACATTCGTACAACAATGCCAAGATTATTTATATGGACTTTTAGAGGCTCTTTAACTTAAGTTATTAGAGCCTCTTATGCAGTTGCTCAGTCAACTGTAAAACAATTTCACAACCAATTTTATGATTTACATGTATAAATCATTACATTCAGACCAACAAACATAAATAAGCAGTAAGATGACTACAACTTAAGAGTCTTCTTACTGCAATTATTTTTCAAATATATCAACGTTAATATAACTTCTATTAAGAAATACTCACATTCTGCCCTGCAATGCAAATCTCGTCACATATAAATATTTTTAATTATTTTAAAAAATGATGCACTAAATTAGCAACGAGCTTAGCAGTTCTATTGTCAGCGTCATATGTTGGATTCATCTCAGCAATACTAACTGAAGACACCTTATCACTTGGAATAATACGTTTTGCTAATTCAAGAACAGTATGTGGATACAAACCTAACACTGCCGGCGCACTTACCCCAGGCGCAAACGCACTATCAATGACATCCATACAAATCGTAAACATAATGACATCATGTTCATGTACAAAACGTTCAATCATATCTTTAATTGTTGGTGATACGTGACTCAATAATTCATCTGCAAAGACATAATCAATCTTTTTCTCTTTAGCATAATCAAATAAACTTTGCGTATTACCACCTTGAGCAATACCAAGCACTAAATAATCTGTGTTTTCATCTTCTTCTAAAATTTGTCTAAAGCTCGTTCCAGATGTAGATTGTTGTTCAGCACGTGTATCAAAATGCGCATCAATATTTATCACACCAATAGATTGTGTTGGATAGACTTTACGTGTTGCTAAATATTGAGCATACGCAATATCATGTCCACCACCTAATAAAAATGTTTGTCTATGATTAGCAATTGACTTCGCTGCAAGCATAGCAAATTCTTTTTGAGTATCAATTAATTCCTCATGATCATGATAAACATTTCCGTAATCGACTAAAGTTTCACATTGATTCAAATCCGGCAAACCTGCAAATGCTTGTTTAATCGCATCTGGTCCTTCTTTTGCACCAATGCGCCCCTTGTTTAAAGCAACACCTTTGTCAACAGCATAGCCTAATATACCGACCCCTGATGGCATACTACTCTTTTCCAGCTTAGACAAATCTTCAAATGTTACTGTTTGAAAATGTCTAAATTTTTTCGGGTCTGTTTCACTATCTAACCTTCCAGTCCATAAATTTGGTTCACCTTGCTTGTACACAGCATTTCCCCCTCTTATTTATGTGGCTTATTAACAATTAAAGTATAACGTATAGGAAATTTTGAATTCAATTCATAGTTAAATCCGTATCTTAAAAATACTTATCTACATTACTTTTACCCCTATTTTCTATGTAATAACGAATACTTAGCTGATTTATGTTAATAAAATACGTCAAGACTATTACATTTTCATTAATATTGACATAGACAATTTATCTCTCGGCTTGTAATATGTATAATTGTTACTAAAAGATATTTTGCTTGTTACCTAATGGAGGTTACATATAATGAAGAACAATAAAATTTCTGGTTTTCAATGGGCAATGACGATTTTCGTCTTCTTTGTCATTACAATGGCGTTATCCATTATGCTCAGAGATTTCCAGTCTATAATTGGTGTCAAACACTTTATATTTGAAGTTACAGATCTAGCACCATTAATTGCTGCAATCATTTGTATACTCGTTTTCAAATATAAAAAGGTCCAACTTGCAGGTTTAAAATTCTCAATCAGCCTGAAAGTAATTGAACGTCTATTGCTAGCTTTAATTTTACCTTTAATTATTCTAATTATTGGTATGTACAGCTTTAATACATTTGCAGATAGCTTTATTTTATTACAATCAACAGGCTTATCAGTACCTATTACACACATTCTGATTGGACATATTCTGATGGCGTTCGTAGTAGAATTCGGATTCCGTTCATACTTACAAAATATTGTTGAAACGAAAATGAACACGTTCTTTGCAAGTATTGTTGTTGGTTTGATGTATTCAGTTTTCTCAGCAAATACAACTTATGGTACAGAATTTGCTGCTTATAACTTCCTTTATACATTCTCATTCTCTATGATTCTTGGTGAATTAATTAGAGCGACTAAAGGACGTACAATTTATATTGCAACGACATTCCATGCTTCAATGACATTCGGACTTATTTTCTTGTTTAGCGAAGAAATCGGCGATCTATTTTCAATCAAAGTCATCGCCATTTCAACAGCAATCGTTGCAGTAGGATACATTGGTTTAAGCTTAATTATCCGAGGTATTGCATATTTAACAACAAGACGAAACCTTGAAGAACTTGAGCCTAATAATTATTTAGACCATGTCAATGACGATGAAGAAACTAATCATACTGAGGCTGAAAAATCTTCTTCAAATATTAAAGATGCTGAAAAAACAGGTGTAGCTACTGCATCAACGGTTGGTGTTGCTAAAAATGATACTGAAAATACAGTGGCTGACGAACCAAGCATTCATGAAGGTACTGAAAAAACAGAACCTCAACATCACATAGGTAATCAAACTGAATCTAATCATGATGAAGATCATGACATCACTTCGGAGTCAGTAGAATCAGCAGAATCAGTTAAACAAGCACCACAAAGTGACGATTTAACAAACGATTCAAATGAAGATGAAATAGAGCAATCATTAAAAGAACCTGCGACTTATAAAGAAGACAGACGTTCATCAGTTGTAATTGATGCAGAAAAACATATCGAAAAAACTGAAGAACAATCTTCAGATAAAAACAAATAATAACAAAGCGCTTGCTAGTACCTCTTAAAAAGATGATGCTAGCAAGCGCTTTTCTATACTATATATTATTTTTCTAAAATTTTAACACCCTCTTGAGTGCCTACAATAACTTGATCTGCCATATCTAAGAAGTATCCTGTCTCAAACACACCTGTCAGATGAATTAAATACTCATGGAACTTATATGGGTCAATTCCTTTTGGTAACTTACAATCTAAAATATAATTGCCATTATCAGTTATAAATGCGACATCTTCGTTTACACGACGTTCTACTTTTATATCAGCGTATGATTCAATTTTACGTAATATGTGATACCAGTTAAATTTATCCACCTCTACTGGTAACTTAAACGTCTCACCTAAGTATTGAACTATTTTCGTTTCATCGACAACCACAACAAAACGCGATGCCATTTCATCTATAACTTTCTCTCTGAACAGCGCACCACCGCCACCTTTAATTATATTTAAAGATGGATCTACTTCATCAGCACCATCAATTGCTAAGTCGATATGATCAACATCATTGATTTCACATATTTTAATACCTAATTCTTTTGCTAAAAATGCAATTTTATTAGAAGTGCATACACCTGTAATATTGTAACCACGTTCTTTAATTAGTTGCGCCATTTGAGGTAAGAGTAATTCCATTGTACTTCCTGTACCAATTCCCAGCGTCATGTCACCATTGATTTGACTTAAAACATCATTTAATGTCATTAACTTGAGTGCTTTGACATCTTTCATGAAGGTAGCCTCCCATATTTATGTAATCTATTCAATTCATATTTTACATGACTCGTATAAATTAACATACCCTTATTTCTAACATTTTTTTAAACATATCAATCAGAATTTACAATTCTAAAAATGTTTTATAGTACAATATATTTTAAATAATACTCGTTAAGGAGAATGATATGATATCAATTCACGCAATTTCGACAGGAAAAATCCAAGATTTGCCTTATAGCTCGAAAAGACCGATGCGCTCTGCTTTAGATAAAACTAAGATTTCACAAACAACATGGTTATCTTCAACTGGTTTCACTGGTGATGAACAGGCTTATAAAGATCATGGTGGACCACATAAAGCAGTTTGTGGGTTTAGTAAGCATAATTATGCACTGTATCAAGATGATTTACCTACACTACCTACTCATGCGATGTTTGGAGAGAATTTAACATTTGATTATTTAGACGAATCTGATGTTTACTTTGGTAATCAATATCGTTTAGGTGAAGCGTTAATTGAGGTTTCTGAAATTAGAGAACCATGCTGGAAAATTCAAGCAAAATATAATATTCCTGATTTAGTGAAGCGCATGTCTACATCTGGTAAAACAGGTTTCTATTTCCGGGTATTAAAACAAGGCTATGTATCTCCAAATGATCAGCTTTACTTAATACAAGAAGCACCAATCGAACATCGTTTATCTGTACAACAGCTTAATGACCTTTATTATAATGATAGACAAAATCAAGATATGTTACGATATGCACTAAACAATCCATTTCTGTCACCAACAAGACGCGATAAACTTCAAAAAATGTATAACAGAACATTGAAATAATTACCTTTCATTATAAGTGTTAAATGAACTTTTCAAAACAAAAAGGAATCAACTTACACATCGTTTGTATAATAGTCTTATCTATAACCACTGATGCTATTGATTCCTTTTTTATGTTATATATTTTCTTTATTTCAAACTGTATATTAATGATGTCACTTCATTTGATACGATTCTTGATAACCTATTCAAAATTCCGCCAAATAACATAAATATTATATAAATGCCGATACTTTTAATCATTTTCTACTTTTTCTTCGATACGGAAACTTGTTTTCGAATTGAACACTTCACCAGCTTTTAAAATTGACGGTGCTTTTTCACCATATAAATTAATATCATTTGGTAAAAATTGTGTTTCTAATGTAAAGCCAGAATGTGGTTTATAAATATTAAATGGACTATCCCACTCATCAGGCTGGTTAAAAGTAAAGAACACAACATGAGGCATATCTGTATCGACCTCTAACATAAATTCATGATTTTCAACATACATTTTATGTTCACCAACTGTAAATGGGTGATCGAGACCACCAAAACGTGTCATTTGTTGGCTTAATTGCGCATGTTGTGATGTAAAAATATCACTCAATTTTATCTTGTTATCTTCAAACACTTCATGTAAATCTAGAATATCACCTGTAACAATATTTCGCTCATCTAATACATACATATCTAATTGATTACTTGAAATGCGATGATTATCAACGACATTATTATCTCGATTCAAATTGAAGTACACATGATTCGTAGGACTAAACAATGTGTCTTCTGATGCAACTGCTTCGTATTCAATCGACCATTGGTGATCCGCATCATAAATATGTGTAATCGTCACATCGATATCACCCGGGAAATGATCATCAGCTGATTTCAACACCGTCTTAAATATAACTTTAATTTGAGCAATTTCATTTCTAATTTCATAATCAAATAACTTATTGTCCAAACCATGACATCCACCATGTAAATGATGTTCACCGTTGTTTTTTTCTAACTGATATTCTTTACCTTTCAACTTAAATTTAGCATTATCAATTCTACCGCTATATCTTCCTATAGAAGCACCAAATTTAAAAGGATTACTATGATAAAATTCATCCGCTTCAACAACATTTCCAAGAACAATATTATTATCATGATATTTCCAAGACACTACTCTTGCTCCATAATTCGTAAAAATAATTTTAGTTTCATCATTATCAATTTTGATTAAATCTACACCTTGTCTTTGGTGCTCAACTTCAACTATCATTTTTACTTCTCCCTTCTAACCACAAGTGTTCAAGCTCTGCTGGGTAGCAACATTACTAAAACACCTACAATACAAATGATTGCACCGATAACATCATATTTATCTGGCATTTGTTTATCTACGACCATCGCAAAAATCAAACTCATGATGATAAATACGCCACCATATGCTGCATATACTCTTCCGAATGATGGAAATGATTGAAATGTCGCAATGACACCATATAACATGAGTATCGCACCGCCTATTAGCCCAACAAGTGAAGACTGTCCTTCCCTAAGCCACAGCCAAATCAGGTATCCCCCACCTATTTCACATAAGCCAGCTAATATAAATATAAAAATCGGATATAACATGAAATCACTCCATCACACATTTGCTATCAATAATCTATCGGCTACATATCATTTGTTTACATTTCTTCTTACTTCACATTCCCATTTTAAAAAGTTCGTTTTCACATTCATATTGTACACTTTTTTAGACATTATTCTATAGCTAAATATAAAAAAATAAGAGTAACACGCTTTCATCATCATTTTATATGATAAATGTGTGTCACTCTCATCAATTTTATTTTTTAAATACACGTTTCATTGAATTAAATAAGCCACGTTCAAATGTAAGTACTGAATCTTTATATGTTTTAATTGCAATCCATATCAAGACAGCTACCATTACAATTGAGATTAAAGAACTTAAGATGACCTCATATATTTGAAGCCCTGAAGTTTGAGCGCGTACAACTAATTGAAATGGCGCTAAAAACGGAATATAACTTGTGATTAAAGCAAGTTGTCCATCAGGATTATTTATCGTGAATATCGCGATATAAAATGCAATCATACCAAGTAATGTCAGTGGCATCAAAGATTGATTTAAATCTTCTATTCTAGATGTTAATGATCCGAGGATGGCTGCAAGTAATACATACGCCGTAATTCCAACAATACTACTTATAATTCCGACAATAATAATTTGCCAAGACAATTGATTCATTTCCACGTTAAAACCTTGTAGCAAGTCTTTTAAGTCAAAGGCAAAAATGCATATAACTGCCATCAATACAATTAAAATAATCTGAGTCACGGCAACTGCTATAACGCCTAAAATTTTAGCAAAAATATGTTGGATTGGTGAAATACTTGTAATAATCATTTCAATGACACGCGATGTTTTCTCACTAGCAATTTCCATAGCTATTTGAGATGCATAATTTAAAACAATGAAGAACATTAGAAAGATAATGCCATAAGCTAAAGCATAGTTGAAAATCTTTTGTCCTTCTGATACTTTATCGACTTCATCATTAGAAATCACCTTATTATCAACTTTACTTTGTGCTTGTAATTTTTGTAAGTCTTCTTTGTTGATATTTAATTCCCTGGCTACCATATTTGTTTGAATAGCTGTAAGCAGTGCTTGTACTTTTTGTGAATCTTCATGACTTACTCGCTTCTCACTAATGATTGTCCCTTGTAACGTGCGATTTTGATTCACCTTGATAATATAAGCTTTATCAAGTTTATGTTTTTTTACTTCTTTTTCAGCATCTTCTATAGAAACTTTAGTAAACTTAGCATCACTATGAAATGTATTCGCCTGTTGCTTGAAAACCTTATAGATTTGTTCATTCGGTGCTGCTACACCAATTTTATCTGGACCATCATCAAACATGTTAATAATCTTATCAATGTTAGATAGACCA
>NZ_JACVZN010000040.1:0-23082 GCF_017151895.1 Staphylococcus sp. EG-SA-15
CAAATTATCTATAGTTGAATCCTGGAAAAACACTATCATAGCAGGTATAAATACTAATCTAAGAAAACCTAAAACATCGTATACAATTTTCGAAAATTTAAAATTCGGATTATTCGAGAAGCTTATAAAGAGCTTTCCTACTCCATAACTTATAGGTGCTAAAAATAATAAAGGTTTATCACCTAACATAAGGCAAGGAAACATTAAAATGGCAATAACATATGAAGTGACATTATATATCTTATTCATTAAATATCCTGCCTATCTCTTGATAGAACTGTTTATTATTTTCAATTACATCGTTTCTATAAGCTTCTCTTTTATGATTAATGTCCATTACATCCAAATTGTTATACCAATCCATCAATTCATCACCAATACCTTTTAAATTTTCTGGATTAATACTAAAACCCAGTCCGAATTTATTAGCTTCTGTAGCGGTGAATGTATCGTCTGTTGTAATAATAGGTTTGTTTAAAAACAACGCATAATACATTCTTATGGATAAAGCAGTATCTAAAGCAATATTTTGATTACCAAACAAATTATTAAGTATATCAATTTCATTTAAATATTTCGGTGTTTCTTTCAAGTCAAAGCCGCCAGAAAATGTAATATTATTAATAAAATTTTCTCGAGCAAAGACTTCTAATTTTTCCGACCCTGTTCCAAAATATTGCATATGGAACCTTGAATCATTTGCCAGTTCCTTTATCAATTTTTGATTTATCTCATTAAATCTAACATTACCAATAAAACCTATATTAATTGGCCATCTTTTTTTAAATCCATCGGTTACATTACTTTCTCTAATAATACTCATGTTATAACTATAAATAATTCTATATTTTTCAGATTTAGGTAAAAATTTAAGAAAACCTTCTGAAGATAATGTTGTCAGCCTGCTAGCATCAACGATTTTTTTCATTCTATACTTAATAAGTTTATTATTTTCAAAAAAGTAGTCCCTTATATTTAAAATGAATTTATTTTTATAGTGTTTTTCTAAAAAACTTTTAAATAAGTGTCCTGTATAACTTCCCCATACTATGACAAAATCATAATGATTTTCTTTAAGAATTTTCATAGCGTATGGCCTAAATCGATAGTAAGCAATAGCTTTTTTGATAAATGTCCAATCTTCTTTAATATCTACTTTATATTTATAGTAATTATTGATGCCTTGGATATGTTCTTCGATATCATATTTGTCAGTGTATATAATGTCCACCTCATTGATATTCAAATCAATGTGGTTTAAATAATGTGATAATAATGACATATGCTTAATGTTAGTAGCGCCAAGAATCGCTATCCTCATCGTCATTTCCTCCAAGTATTTCGATTGATAATATCTTTATAGCTTTGAATAATTTTAACTACCTTTGTCGAAACGTTAGTGTCTTTATAATCAATAGCATCAATCATCGGTTCGTTATTGTTTTGCATCTCTCTTGCTAGTTCAACGGATTGGATTAGATTGTTATAGGTAATACCACCTACAATAACCGTACCTTTATCTAGTACTTCCGGTCTTTCTGTGGAAGTTCGAATAAGGACACCAGGGAACTTCAAAATAGACGACTCTTCTGACAATGTTCCACTATCTGATAGCACAACAAATGCATCTTTTTGCAATGCATTATAATCAAAGAAACCAAATGGCTTTAACTGTTTAACTAATGGATCAAATTCAAATTTACTTTCTTCAATTTTCTTCCAACTTCTTGGATGCGTTGAATAAATCACAGGCATTTTATACTTTTTGGCAATATCATTTATCGCATTCATTAATGATTTAAAATTCTTTTCATTATCGATATTCTCTTCTCTATGCGCAGATACTAAAATGTATTGTTGCGGTTCTAATCCTAGTTTATTTAAAACGTCACTGTGATTAATTTTATCTCGATGCGCTTCTATCACTTCTGTCATCGGTGATCCTGTCACAAAGATATTCGCTTTATTGAAGCCTTCATCTAATAAATAACGTCTGCTATGTTCCGTATAAGGTAGATTCACATCACTGACATGGTCAACAATTTTACGATTGATTTCTTCAGGTACATTCTGATCAAAGCATCTATTACCCGCTTCCATGTGGAAAACAGGAATCTTTAATCGTTTAGCAGATACTGCTGCTAAACAACTATTTGTATCACCAAGAATTAAAAGTGCATCTGGTTGTTCGCGTAATAAAACGTCATATGTCTTCGCAATAATATTCCCCATCGTTTCTCCAAGGTTACTTCCAACTGCCTCTAAGTAGTGGTCCGGTTGTCTTAATTCCAAATCATCAAAGAAAATTTGATTCAATGTATAATCATAATTTTGACCAGTGTGTACTAATATCTGATTAAAATATTGATCACATGCTTTAATCGTTGATGATAAACGAATGATTTCAGGCCTTGTACCAACTATTGTCATTAATTTCAGTTTTTCCATGCGCTATACCTCCAAGAAATACGTATCTGGCTGATTTGGATCAAACATTTCATTCACCCACATAATAGTTACCATATCTGTGTCGCCTAAATTTTCAATATTATGTGTGTATCCTACTGGTATGTCTACAACTTCTAATTTGTCGCCAGAAACATAATATTCAATGATTTCATCATCATTAACATGTCTAAAACGAATTACCCCTTTACCTGATACGACTAGAAATTTTTCGTTTTTAGTATGATGCCAGTGATTACCTTTAGTAATACCTGGCTTAGAAATATTTACAGAAACTTGACCACGATCCGGTGTTTTTATAAATTCTGTAAAAGAACCCCTATCATCCACATTCATAAGTAAGGGATAACTAAAGTCTGTACTAGGTAGATAGCTTAAATACGTACTATACAAATCTTTTTCAAATAAGTTATCTAATTTCGGCAATGTTCGATCGAGACGTGACTGTTTGAACTTGTATAATAAATCTACAATTTCTCCCAATGTCACTTTAAATACATTTGGTACTGTAGGTACACCATTTTCAATCGTTGGAGTTCCTTCAATAGCACGTTTTATTTCAGCGACGATATCATCCACGTAGTTTAGCGTCAGTTCAACATTCCGATCATTAACTTGAATCTCTTCGTTACGTGCAATTTTGTAACAAAATGTTGCAATCACTGAGTTATAATTTGGCTTACACCACTTACCGAATAAATTTGGCCATCGATAAATATAAACCGTATTGCCATACTCTTCGGCATACTCTCTTAATAGCTGTTCCCCTTGCAACTTACTCTCACCATAAGGATTATCTTGTGTTGCTTGTATTGAAGACGATAATAATATCGCCGGCTTTTTCGTATTTCTAGTTAATATATCAAGTACATGATCTAAATAACTCACGTTTCCTAAGCTGAATTCTTTGTCGTGTTCAGGTCGATTAACTCCCGCTAAATGCACGACAAAGTCTGCTTTCAACAACGCCGCCTCTAATTCTTCCTCTTTAGTTTGTCGATGTACTTCGAAAATATGATGATCTGTCGTTGATGTTAAATCTGCTTTCAAGTTTTTTCCTACAAAACCTTTTGCTCCTGTAATTACAATATTCAACGTCAATCTCTCCTATCTCATTGAAGCTTTATAATCATTCAATTCGTTTCTAACATATTCTAGTGTTAAAAGTTTTTCTTTTATCTCTTCCACCGTTAAAATATGTGTATTATCGGAGTTATATTCATAAGATTGCGTAATCTTTTCGTTACCGGTTTCAACATAATTACTATAATTTAAATCTCTGGAGTCTGCCGGCACTCTAAAATAATCACCCATATCTTCACATTGTGCGTATTCTTCTCTCGTCAACAATGTTTCTGCTTTTTTTTCTCCATGTCGCGTACCAATGATTTCAATTGCATTATCAGCTTCAAACAATTCTAATAATGCGGTCGCAAGATCCCCTACCGTTGAGCTTGGTGCTTTTTGAACCATAATATCTCCTGTCTCTGCATGCTTAAATGCATGAACAACTAGTTCTACCGCATCTTCTAAGCTCATTAAAAATCTTGTCATATCAGGATCTGTAATCGTTAAAGGTTCTCCAGCTTTGATTTTGTCGATAAACAAAGGTATTACTGATCCTCTTGAAGCCATCACATTACCGTATCTTGTACCACAAATAAGCGTTTGTTCACTACGAATATTTCTTGATTTGGCTACGAATACTTTTTCCATCATTGCTTTTGAAATACCCATAGCATTAATAGGATACGCTGCCTTATCTGTAGATAAACATATGACTTTTTTAACATTTTGATGAATAGCACTTTGTAAGACATTTTCTGTACCAATAATATTTGTCTTCACTGCCTCAACTGGAAAGAATTCACATGACGGCACTTGTTTTAAAGCTGCTGCATGGAATACGTAATCAACATCTCGCATTGCTGTTTCTACACTTTGACTATCACGCACATCACCAATGTAGAACTTTAATTTTGAATTATTATATTTTTTTCGAATGTCATCTTGTTTTTTCTCATCGCGTGAAAAAATACGAATTTCTTTAATATTAGAATCTAAAAACCGTTTCATAACAGCATTACCGAATGATCCTGTGCCCCCAGTAATTAATAAAATTTTGTCATCGAACATAATTATCTCCCTTTTTGCCATTGGCATAGTTAATAATTTTTTCTTTACTAAAGTCATTGACGATGTCTTGAATAATGGCTTCAACTTCATTACATTTCATATGTTGTACTTTGCCACGATAAATTTTTTCAAATACTTGTTCAGGATGAACTTCATCTTTATTCATAAGCTCTTCAAACATTTTTTCGCCGGGTCTAATCCCTGTATAAGTAATGCGTATGTCGTCCTCTTTTTTACCACTTAGCTTAATTAAATTACGTGCCAAATCAACAATTTTCACTGGTTCTCCCATATCTAGCACAAATACTTCGCCACCTTCTGCTAATGCCCCTGCCTGCAAAACTAGTCTAGAAGCTTCAGGAATTGTCATAAAGTAACGTGTCATTTCAGGATGTGTCACAGTAACTGGCCCACCTTCTTCAATTTGACTTTTGAAAAGTGGAATCACAGATCCTCTCGATCCAAGTACATTACCAAATCTCACTGCAACAAAATTTGTTCGATGCGTTTCATCATTTAAACTTTGAATAATCATTTCTGCAATTCGCTTTGAAGCGCCCATGACATTAGGCGGATTAACGGCTTTATCCGTAGAAATCATAACGAATTTCTTTACCTCTGCATTTTTAGCAGCTTCAGCAGTATTTTTCGTACCTAAAATATTATTACGTACTGCTTCTTCAGGGTTGTCTTCCATTAACGGCACGTGCTTGTGTGCTGCTGCATGATAAACTGCGTATGGTTTATACATTTCCATAATTTCAAACATACGCGCTCTATTTTGCACATCCGCTATAATAGGAACGATATCAACATTTTTTCCGAAGCGATTTCGCAATTCACGATTGATTAAATAAATACTGTTTTCACCATGGCCAAGTAGAATAATACGTTCTGGATAGAAATTACAAACTTGTCTACAAATTTCTGATCCTATTGAACCACCTGCACCCGTAACTAAAATAGTTTTATTCGTCAATTCATTTGATATCATATCCATATCTAATTCAACAGGATCTCTGCCTAGTAAATCTTCTACTTCAACTTTTTTAAGTTGGTTCACTTCTAACTCACCAGACATGACGTCTTCTATATTTGGCATTTTCAATAACTCAACGCCATCCATATGGCAAATATTATTAATTTCTTTCAAACGCTCTTGACCAATAGTTGGAATTGCAATGATGATTTTTTTAATCTTATATTTCCTCACTAGTTCTGGAATATCTGCAATTTTACCTTGGACTTTTACACCCTCAGTAATTGTGATATTGCGTTTATGTTCGTCATCATCGACTGCTAATACCGGTTCAAGTTTCATTTCGTCACTTTTCAACATTTGTCTAATCAGCATTGAACCTGCTTGACCAGCACCAACAACTAAAGTTGGCTTCTTATTAAATGACTTACCTCCAAGGTATTTCCGATAAATACGCCAAAATAACCTTGAGCCACCTATTAAAATCAAGTGCATCATCCAAGTAATTAAATACAATCTAAAAAACGGTCTATTGCCTGTAACAATTGTCACGACCACCATCGTAATAACGATAGATGTCGTCACAGCTTTAACAATTAAAATCAATTCACTCACACTGGCATATTCCCACGCTCGATGATACATATTAAAAATAAATGCTGAAATATGATGCGATATGAATAGTGATATAGCTGCCAATATTAATAATTTGACAGAATATGTTTTGAAATACGGTTCTAAAATGTAATAACTTACGAATACTGAAAATGTCACTATCAGTGAATCGATTAATGCTAGTATTAAAAGCCGCAATTTCACAGATAAATGTGCCATAAAACCCCTCATTTGCTGTTTATAACCCAAACCATCTTTTCTGTTTATAATCTTGTTGTGGCATTCGTTTAGGAATTTTTTTATCATCAACAACTAACTTCGCATTACTAATAAATCCGTTCATATCTTCATAATAATCACGTAATTTCTTATCATTAAATAAGTCTTTCATTAAGAACGGTCTGATTTCTGTGTTATGCGCATCTGAACCGATGAAATGTGTCAGATTGTTTTCAATCATTTGAATTGCTAATTTTCTAATTTTTTTACCGGAAATACCCGCTAATGACGCCGTTGTCACTTGACTTAAAGCACCTTTGTTAATTAAATCGTATAGTATGTCAAGGTTTTGACTTATTGCTTTATTCCGCTCTGGATGTGCAATAATCGGTACAAAGCCTTTACTCTGTAATTCGAAAAATAATTGATCAGTATAGTGTGGAACTTCATTTGATGGAAATTCTATTAGTAAATAGCGTGAATCATTAATACCGGTAATAACTTTTCGATCAATATCATTAAGAATTTGATCGGTAATTCTTATTTCCTGACCATAATAAAACTTTAGATTTAGTGCTTGTACTTCCTCTAAGCTTTCAATATGGTTTAAACATGATTTCACTTTTTCTATAGGTGTGGTATATCGAGGATGTAAGTGATGTGATGTTACAATGATTTCTGTAACACCTTGTGTTGTCGCTTGTTTTAAAAGATCCAGCATCTCTGTTTCATTTGTCGGACCGTCATCGATATTAGGCAATATATGGTTATGAATATCAATCATACTTATTCATCTCCATAATAGTGGTAATAACTAGAAGATTTATCGACCTTTGTCTTGTTCAAAATGACACCTAGAATGTTACTGCCTGCTTTTTCCATAAGTGCTTTTGCTTTTTTAACTTCATTTTTATCATTTTTTTCACTATCAATTACTAACAGACTATCTTTAATAGCACGCGCATATAGTTGTGCATCAGTCACAGTATTAACTGGCGGTGTATCGACAATAATAATGTCGTAACGTTTATTAAACAGATCAACTAATTCTTTGAACCTTTCAGACCCAATTAACTCAGATGGATTTGGAGGTACAGGGCCAGCTGTTAGCAAATCTAAATTTTCAATTTCTGTCGACGTAATTGCTTCTGACATAGTCGTTCGACCAATGATTAAGCTTGATAGTCCATTATTATTTTGCTCATTAAAAATATAGTTTTGTGTTGGCTTACGCATATCGCCATCAATAACTAATGTCTTATAGCCTGCTTGTGCATAAGTAATCGCTACATTCGATACAACTGTACTTTTACCTGCACCAGGCTTTTCAGAAGTAACCAATAAGCGCTTTACTTCACCATTTGCTTTTGAAAACATGATGTTTGAACGTATACCTCGAAACTTTTCACTAATTGTTGATTTTGGTTTTTCATATACAAATAGTGTTGTTGTCGTATTTTCCTTTTTTGACATAAGTAGCAACCATCCTTAATTAAATTTTTGAATTGAACCCAATACAGGCAATCCTAATTCTTTCTCTACATCTTCTTCATCTTTAATTCGCTTATCGAAAATTACTTTGAAGAAGATATATATAAGCGCGACAACTAATCCTAAAAAGAATGCACCGATTAGATTCACTACAGTTTTTGGTGCGACTTTAACTGCTGTACCGTCTGCTTTAGATAAAATTGATACGTTATCCACACTCATAATCTTCGGAATTTGTTTACTTGTAACTTTAGCGAAGCTATTCGCAATTTTTTCCGAATCTTGTTTATGACCACTTTTAACTTGGATGTTGATAAGTTGCGTATTTTCTTGGTTTGTAATTGTCAACATACTCGACAATTTAGATGGTGAATACTTATCATTTAAGTCCTTTGACACCTCATCTAAAATTCTAGGACTTTTAACAATTTCTTTATACGTATTTACAAGTTGAATATTACTTTGAACCTCTTGTGCCATAAACTGAGGATTGTCACCCTTAGTTTGATTCACTAAGATTTGAGTATTAGCTTGATATTTAGGTGATAAGACGAAAAATGTAACAATAGCGCTAATAATTAAAAATAATAGCGGTAAAATAATTAAAATCTTCAAGTTTTTTTGTAATACTTCTTTAATTTTTGTTAATTCTAATGTACTTTCCATTATTTACCTCCCTTAAAAATTTTCATTAAAATTGGTATTATATATATAGTATTTACATATTACATATCGTTTAAACAATTAATTACTTTTAAACCGCATTATTTTCGCCTTTTTATTTATATGAAATTAAAAATAATTATACTCTAAAGTAGTAATAGTTTGTGAAATGAGTATCAATCTTAATATTTTCTTTATTTAAAAAAATGATTGTCTAGTTTGTATCTCTCTGAAGATTTGGCAATAAATAAAAGCCGATAACCGTATAATGATTATCGACTTAAAGTTTATGTGGCATTTTTTACTTTTGTAATTTCAGGTGAGTTATATGATTATTATCAGATAGATTATTGCTTATAATCATATGATGTTTGAATGATATCTTTGATTTCACTGATTAGTGCTTCTTTAGGATTAGCAGTTGTACATTGATCTTCAAATGCGAGCTCTGCCATTCTATCAATTGACTCATTTAATTCTTCTTCAGACACACCTTGTGATTTCAAATTCATTTCAATTCCGACTGATTGACCTAATTCGTAGACAGCTTTAGCTAATGATTCTACGAGTGCTTCTGTCGTATTACCTTTTAATCCTAAGAATTTGGCAATATCTGCATAATCTGTATCTGCTCTGAAGAACTCATATTTAGGGAATAATGCATGTTTTTGCGGGTCTTTGGCATTATAACGGATAATATGCGGTAGTAATATCGCATTCGCTCTACCATGCGGAATACCATATTCGCCACCAATTTTATGTGCAATTGAGTGTGCAATACCTAAGAATGCATTTGCAAATGCCATACCAGCCAAAGTTGATGCGTTATGCATTTTCTCTCTTGAAACTTTATCACCCTTTTCAACAGATGATTTTAAATATTCGAACGTCAATTTAATCGCTTGTAGACTCAAACCTCTTGTATAGTCTGAAGCCATTACAGATACATATGATTCCATTGCATGCGTTAGTACATCCATTCCTGTATCTGCTGTAACGCTTTTTGGCACACTCATCACAAATTGAGGGTCAATAATTGCAACGTCAGGTGTTAAAGCAAAATCAGCCAACGGATATTTTACATTTGTTTCACTATCTGTGATAACTGCAAATGGTGTTACTTCTGAACCTGTACCTGATGTCGTAGGGATACAAATGAACGTCGCATTTTCAGGCATGCCTATTTTATAAGTACGTTTACCGATGTCTAGGAACTTTTGTTTAGCACCGAAGAATGATGTCTCAGGGTGTTCAAAGAACATCCACATTGCTTTTGCAGCATCCATCGCTGAACCACCACCAAGTGCAATGATTGTATCCGGTTGGAAATCAACCATCATTTCCAGACCTTTATATACTGTATTAGTTGATGGGTTCGGTTCGACTTCGCTAAATATTTTAATTTGAGGCTGTTCCGTTCTTTGTCTTAATACATTCTCAACTGTTTTTGTATAACCGAATTCTACCATACCAGGGTCACAGACAATCATCACTTTTTCAATCTTGTCCATTGTTGTTAGACTCATGATTGCATTTTCTTCAAAATAAATTTGAGCAGGCACCTTGAAAATTTGAGTATTATTACGTCGTTTAGCAATCGTTTTAATGTTTAATAAATCTGTCGCACTAACATTATGTGAAATTGAGTTTCTACCGTAGGAACCACAACCTAATGTTAAAGACGGAATCAATTCGTTATACATATCACCAATACCTCCAACCGCTGATGGTGTATTTACAAGTACACGACAAGCTTTCATTCTTAGTCCAAAATCTTTTTGTAATGTTTCATCTTCTGTATGGATAACGGCTGTGTGTCCTAATCCACCAAAATGTAGTGTGTCTTCACAAATTTGAAATGCTTGTTTTGTAGATTGGGCTTTTACTAAGGCTAATACTGGAGATAATTTTTCACGAGATAACGGATAGTCTGAACCTACACCGCTAATTTCGGCTATGATAAGTTTTGTATTTTCGGGGACAGGTATACCTGCTAATTCAGCTATTTCAACTGCAGATTTACCGACAATATCAGGCTTAATACCTGTTTTTTGTTCATTCATAATTGCATTTTCTAAGCGTTGTAATTCATCTTTTTTAACAAAATATGCTTGATGTGCTTTAAATTCATTAGTAACGTCTTTATAAATTTCTTTATCAATGACTACAACTTGTTCAGAAGCACAAATCATACCATTATCAAATGTTTTTGAACCAATGATATCATTTACTGCACGTTTAATGTGTGCTGTTTTTTCAATGTAAGACGGCACGTTACCTGGTCCCACACCTAATGCCGGTTTGCCAGTTGAATATGCAGACTTAACCATGCCCGAACCACCTGTTGCTAGAACTAATGCAATACCTTTGTGATTCATTAATTGTTTTGTTGCTTCGATAGAAGGCACTTCAATCCACTGAATAATATCTTTAGGTGCACCTGCCTTCATTGCCGCTTCTAATACAACTTCTGCTGCACGCTTCGACGATTCTTGTGCACTTGGATGGAATGCAAAAATGATTGGATTTCCTGTCTTAATTGCAATCATCGCTTTAAAAATAGTTGTCGACGTAGGATTTGTTGTTGGCGTAACACCACAAATAACACCAATTGGTTCCGCTACATACGTTAATCCTTTTTCTTTATCTTCACCAATAATCCCTACTGTCTTATTGTCTTTTATTGAATTCCATATATATTCAGAAGCGTATAAATTTTTAATCGCTTTATCTTCGTATATACCTCTTCCAGTTTCTTCATGTGCTAATTTTGCTAGCACCATATGTTGATCAACAGCTGCTAAGCTCATTTGATGAACAATATGATCAATTTCTTCTTGTGACTTTTTAGATAATGCTTCTAATGCTTTTTTCCCTTTGTCAGCTAGAGCATCAATCATAATTGCCACTTCTTGTTCTTTCGATCCACGATTTTCTTTTTCAGGTATAGTTAACATATACAACCACTCCTTTATACTTTGTGAATTATTTCACAAACATTATAGTACATGTCTCTCAGGATATAAAGAAAATTCTATACAAAAAAGTTTAATTTCGAATATTATTTGAACAAATATCAAATTTTAAAATAAATGTTTTCATGAAATCATTGTTATTTCGGTGTTTTTAGAATGATTTTATAATCATAATTTTTTCAATGACATAATTTATTCATAATTATATATTTAATTCTGAATATTCTTTAATAGCCTAAAAAGCTTGTTATATCGCACAAAACACAACATTAAAAGGTCCTTGTCGCTACCTATCAACAGATGTTACAAATAAAAACCACCCGTGTGAACGGGTGGTTTGTTCTGCGGCTATAAGCCTTCCTTACTGGCCAGCCCTAAAAGGGCACTGACAAGTCAGCCAACTGCACTAATATTCCAGCAACCCTAAAGGTTTACTCTTTTTTCTTTCTTTTTTTATTTTTCTCTCCAGTGAAAGGATCTAAATATTCTTCCATTGAGATTTCGTCTGCAACGATATCCTCTTGTAATTGATTACGAATATAATTTTCAATCACTTTTTTATTTCCACCTACTGTATCCACATAAAATCCTTTACACCAAAACTTTCTATTTCCATATCTATACTTTAAGTTAGCATGTCTATCAAATATCATTAAATTACTTTTCCTTTTAAATAGCCAACAAATGATGATACCCCAAGTTTGGGTGGTATACTTACTAACATATGGATATGATCTTTACATACCTCTGCTTCAATTATCTCTACACCTTTTCTTTCATATAATTGACGTAATATAATCCCTATATCTTTTTTTATTTTTCCATATATCACTTGTCTTCTGTATTTAGGTGCAAAGACAATATGTTACTTACACTTCCATTTTGTATGTGCTAAACTGTTTGTGTCAGATGACATTAAATAGCATCTCCTCGTGTTGATTATTTTGGTTGGCTGACCAATATTTACTCTAACATGTAGAGATGCATTTTTTTGACAATGGTAGAACCTTTTCTGGGGAGTGGGACAGAATTGATATTTTCGCAAAATTTATTTCGCCGTCCCACCCCAACTTGCATTGTCTGTAGAATTTCTTTTCGAATTCTCTGTGTTGGGGCCCCTGACTAGAATTGAAAAAGCTTATTACAAGCGCATTTTCGTTCAGTCACCTACTGCCAATATAACTTCGTAGATCATAGAAGATTGATTTATTTCCCAGCCTATTCTTTTCATAAAAAAAGACGGATTAATTATCCGTCTTTTTCTTATATCTTTTTATAATATTTAGCAAAGGTAATAATGATATTAATAATGTACAAAAAATATAAATCAAATCGACATCCTTATAAAACATCAGAACCACTAAAAACAAAAAAGCACAAAATAAAATTAAATTTAAAATAAACGACCACTTTTCAAAAAAATCTCTTTTCATATTTCCACCCCTAATTTTAATAAGCATTATTTTATATTCTCTTTTAAGTTTATTATTCAAAAGGAAAACAGAAATATCTTTCAATATTATTATAAACATTTCAACTACTTTTAAAAACCAACAAAAAAATACTTATTTTAAGTAGATGAGCATAAGTGAACATGTCCCCATTTTTTTGCAAAATTTTGCAAAAAATGAGTGGTTTGGCGGTGCCAAACATGTTCAAAACGTGGGGACAAAAAAGCATGATTGCACATAAATTGAACATAGTTCTTTAGTTATAATAATTAATTCAACCAAAAGTCGATTTGTTTTTGCAATTGGTTTTCATTTCCTCTTAAAGATATTTTCATTAAATCTGTCAAATCAATAGACGCTATATTTTTCAACTTATCTCTATATTTATTTTTAGTACGTCTTTCTAAATTTCCCCATTCCTCTTCTTCGTGAGTTAATAAATGAAGCATTGCTCGTTCTTGTATATTTTCAATCATTTTTAAATTCGGTTTTAAAATATGCAAATCATCAAAACAATCTTTCCAACAATCAACCATATCTCGTTTTAATTCAATTTCCACACGCCATAGAAATGTTGAATCAATTTCAACATCTGCATTATCTTTACGTTCTTGTTTTTATTATAAATCCGAATAAACCTATCACTATTACGCACACCAAAATATTTTGTTTCTGGTTTTACATTACGTCCATAAAATATAGTTTTCTTTGCCGACTTATCTGACAATGCATAATAGTCATTTAAATCAAATTCAAAATCAAAAGCCAAATCTAATCTCGTAAAACTAACATCGTCCAAATAACTGATGATATTTTGTTTTAACCAAAGCACTTCATCATGCGAAAGCTTATTAGGATTAAATTCAACGCGCATACTACGTCTATTCCAAAGAGTTGCTTTTATTTTGTCATATTCAATATAAACTTTTTCTTTAAGAGCTTTAGCTTTAAAGTTTGTTTGTAAAATATCCCAAAGCCGAATTTCAGGATTAGTACTCATAAAATGTGAAAGTCTCTCTGCGTTAGACATGCTAAGATTCCCAACAATCGTTATAGCGTCAAAAGACAATTTTGGAATAGCTAGTGACATCCTATGTCGATTTAACCGGCTATTACCGGATATTAGAGTATCCAGTTTTACAAATGGATGAAACGAAATTCAAAACCCTAAAAAATATGTTCCACTAACAGCAAAAAAATACCATTATGTTCCTACTAAAAAACTAAAAATACTGGAGAACAAATGTCAGGATATAACTTAGGATACTATGTAATAAAAATTTACAATAAAAAAACAGGAAAACAAATTTCAAGTAAAAGAATACCCATACAAAGAGGATAAAATAAAAAACCTCGAACTGAAATGATGATCTTTTCAGCTCGAGGTTTAAATATTGGTGCCTTATTTATATAGATTCGTTATATTATATTCTCTATTTTCATTAACATAATCCTTAAAGAGTTTTAAATTAATACCTGCTAGATGATTCAAAAATGTTTCATCAACTTTTAAATAATTCAATAATTTTTGTGGTGTCAGTAAATTTCTATCAAAATACAACTTTAATAAACTATTCATTTTGACAGGACGTGACATTTCAATCACGTCGTCTAAAGATAATACTTTCTCGCTTTAAACAAAAACTTACCCGATTAAAATCAAGTAAGTTTTACATATATCCGTCACTTTTCAACTTTAAAATCAACAACTTGCGGGATGCGCATCAATTTATTATTTGATAAAAAATCAATAAGTAGTTGTGCGCCTTCAACTTGAATATCTTTTACAACTGGCGCGTCGATATACATATCATACTGACCACCGCCAACTGCACGATAATTATTTACACAAATTGTATATGTCTGTTTTAAATCAACTGCGTGACCTTGTATCATCATATTGCTCACACGTTGTCCCTTTGGTCTTCCAACATGAATGGTATAACTTACGCCACCATATATATCATAATTAAAGTGTTGTGGTTTGGGTTCAAGGAAGTCTGCGCTCACACTTACTTCATCATTTTTCACGTCAAAATATTCTGCTGATCGTTCAATGGCTTCTTTAAGTTTGGCACCACTTACAGCTAAAACTTTAAATGTATTTGGAAATGGGTAATTGTTAATAACATCTCGCATCGTCACGACTTGCTTGAAACCACTAGCAGAATCAAACAAAGCTGTACAGGCAACATCTGCTCCACTTTTTTCTAATAAAGCGTAATTCATAAAATTTGTAAAAGGATGCGGTGCCACACGTGCCTCAAATGCATGATTAATCGTCATATCATATGGCAATGTAGTAATTTCGTAATCTAACCAGTCCTCTAACTGCTTTCGTAAATGTTGGTCATCTTCATCAATAGTAAATGTGGAATCATCTATAACAGGAAGTAATTCACATGATTCAACGGATAAATTTTCATATTCATCAGTACTCAAGACTACTCTGCCTACAGTTGTACCTCTCGTACCAGGTTGAATCACAGCCGTTTGCTTAAACCTTTCAGCAATTTGTCGATGTTGGTGACCCGTAATAAAGATATCTATATCTTTAGAAAACGCTTCTAACATGGCATATCCTTCATTTTCACCCGTTAATACTTCGGTCGGCGTACCACTTTCTAAATCCTTTTCAAATCCACCATGGTAACAAACCACAATGATATCTGCATGTCGCTTCATTTCAGGTAAGTATTGTTGAAGTATTTCAAAAGCACTATGAAACGTAAGTGACTGAATATGCTCTGGTTGTTCCCAATGGGGAATAAATTGTGTCGTTAAACCTATCACACCAACCGTTTGATCTCCAACCTGAAAATACTTCACACCGTTATCAGTCAATGTACTATCATTTTCATATATATTAGCGCACAAAACTGGATAATTGAGTCTGCGTAAAGTGTCTTTTAAGTATGGCAATCCATAATTAAATTCATGATTACCAAGCGTACCAAAGTCGAATGCCATTCGATTATAAAAATCAACTAAAGGCTGGCTACTGCCGCTATGCGCGATTAAGTAATTACAAAATGGTGACCCTTGCAAAAAATCACCATTATCTATTTTAAAACTTTGGTCATACTGCCTTCTGTCTTGTTCTATAACATGATTCGCTAGTAACAATCCCATAGGTTGATATTGATTTCTACTCGTAAAATCTGTTGGGAAAATATAACCATGTACGTCACTCACGACATAAAATGCTATGTTTGACATCCTCACTCACTCCTTCAATCACAAACATCTTTCTTATTTCTATTATATATTTATTTGAAGTCTGTTGTAATCAAGGTTTTGTCACCGAGTTTTAAACGAATCTTTGAACCTTCCATACTTTCAAGTACTTTAGCATTGACCTTAATTGTGACATTTCCGTTTTCATCTGCTTTAACTGTTGGCAAAGTACTGTAACCTGGTGGGTTATAATCGTTATCTTTACTTGAAAATTGTCCGATTTGACGTCCGCCTTCTTTGTAAATACCAACTCTAAGATTTTCAAGTGTTTGATTTGCTTCAAATCCTTTTAAATGTATTGTCATTTCAAATGGCTCATTTACAGAAACATTTTGCGGGATATCAAATGTTACTTTTTCGTTCTGATTTGGTGGCGTATGATCATCTGGTGTGTTTGGCTGAGGATCTGCGCCTTTTTCGCTGCCATAACTACCTGCTTTAAATGTTGTTGGATCATACCATTTATAACCACTCGGCGGTTGTGACCATGGCTCTTTTTCAGGCTCAGTTGAACGCTCTGGTCGTTCAAAATCAAGCAACTTAGTCTTTGTATCTAATGTTAGGCCACTCGCCTTAAGTGATTTCCCATCATTATCTTTAGACATCCAAGCCGTTATATTATTTAATAGCTTACCGTTGTCTTGTTCTTTAAAACCATCATATGTTTTCTTCTTTTCTCCATTATCTTCTCTTACATATTTGGGCGAACTATCTTCCACAAGTGATGAATCACCGATAAATGCTGCTTTACCTTTTCCAACTTTAGAAATTGCTACATAGGGGCCTTCTGCTTTACCGCCCCCATTATAAATACCTTGATCTACAGCATGTGACCATTTACTTTTCGCTGGCAATTGTTCTGGTGTATACACAATACCTTTTGCTTTCTCTGGATTAGTAATTGCTAATGTCGATCCGGCATGCATAGAGACAGATTTCACACCTTCAGTAATACCGAAACTTTCTTTTGAAGAAACAATATTGCTCGTATTTAAATCACCTAGTGCATTATATCGAAAACGTACGCCAAAGTTTGTAGATAACCAATCTGAACTTTTCACACCTTGCATTGCAGTAGAACTTTTTTCTTCTGCATTCATACCTTTCGACATATCTTCATATGCTCCACGTCGATAACCATTCATTGCCTCCGATGAATCAATACGATTTAAATTTCGGTCAGCATTGTAATGATCTGAAATAAAGACAACATTGCCACCTTGTTTCACATAGTTAACAATTGCTGCCTGTTCTGATTCTTTGAAAGGAATGTTAGCCTCAGGAATTACAAATATTTTGGAACTTTTCAAACTTGCTTCTGTTATGTTCGAATGACCATCAATAGCTTTAACGTCATAACCTTGTTTTTGTATTGAATCCGCATAATCTGAAAATGCACCATCACTAACCCAATCTGCAGCACCAGCTGTTTGACCATGAGAACGATCGAATAATACCGTTCGCTGTTGCTTTGTAGGTTGCGATTCATGCGTTATAGCTAAAGATTGCGGTAAAGCACTTAATGATACCGTTGCAACAATTGCAGAGACAGTTAATGACTTATATATTTTTTTCATTTTATGAGGCTCCTTTTAAAATAAATTTGTTCTTGAATTATAGGATAAAAATTCGTTGCATATGAGCAATTTAACGAAAAGTTTACAAAATCTTATCAAACTCTTAAAGAAAGTTATTAAAATTCATTTTTATAAAATACTTTTTCACATTTAAATGTGGTACGCTATAAGTGTAATTTCATTGCATACATATTACACGATTAAGAATGTGAAGGGGACAGTTATCAAATGAAAAATTTTAAGTGTTTATTTGTATTAATGTTAGCAGTCATTGTTTTTGCAGCAGCATGTGGAAATTCAAGTTCTTTAGATAATCAAAAGAACGCTAGTAATGATTCGGATTCTAAATCAGGAGGATACAAACCTAAAGAATTAACCGTTCAATTTGTACCTTCGCAAAATGCTGGAACATTAGAAGCTAAAGCAAAACCATTAGAAAAATTACTATCTAAAGAATTAGGGATTCCAGTTAAAGTGTCTGTATCAACTAACTACAATACAATTGTTGAAGCTATGAAGTCTAAAAAAGTTGATGTTGGTTTCTTACCACCAACGGCATACACATTAGCACATGATCAAAAAGCAGCTGATTTATTATTACAAGCACAACGTTTCGGTGTAAAAGAAGATGGTTCAGCAAGTAAAGAACTTGTAGATAGCTATAAATCAGAAATTCTTGTTAAAAAAGACTCAAAAATTAAAAGCTTGAAAGATTTAAAAGGTAAGAAAATTGCCTTACAAGATGTAACATCAACTGCTGGATATACATTCCCACTTGCGATGTTAAAAAACGAAGCAGGTATTAATGCAACTAAAGATATGAAAATTGTGAATGTTAAAGGTCATGACCAAGCAGTTATCTCATTATTAAATGGAGATGTAGATGCTGCGGCTGTATTTAACGATGCACGTAATACTGTGAAAAAAGACCAACCAAATGTATTTAAAGACACACGAATTTTAAAATTAACACAAGCTATTCCGAATGACACAATTTCTGTAAGACCAGATATGGATAAAGATTTCCAAGAAAAATTGAAAAAAGCTTTTATAGACATTGCTAAATCAAAAGAAGGTCACAAAATTATTAGCGAAGTTTATTCACATGAAGGATACACAGAAACGAAAGATTCAAATTTCGACATTGTAAGAGAGTACGAAAAATTAGTTAAAGATATGAAATAATCATTAGCGAATTTGGTATTAAAAGCTTTCGTTCAATAGATATATTCTAGATTAATATTGAAAAGCTAGGCGCTAAACTGAAACAGATATAGAAAGGTGCCGCTGTACATTTGAAACCATTTGTACACAGAAACCCAATGTCTATGATATTTCAGTTTACCTTGGCTTTTCTTTATTAAAGAAAGGTGTCAAACATGAGTCAAATCGAATTTAAAAACGTCAGTAAAGTCTATCCTAACGGTCATGTAGGCTTGAAAAATATTAACTTAAATATTGAAAAAGGTGAATTTGCAGTTATTGTCGGACTATCTGGTGCTGGGAAATCCACGTTATTAAGATCTGTAAATCGTTTGCATGATATCACGTCAGGTGAAATTTTCATCCAAGGTAAATCCATCACTAAAGCCCATGGTAAAGCATTATTAGAAATGCGCCGAAATATAGGTATGATTTTCCAACATTTTAATTTAGTTAAACGGTCAAGTGTATTACGAAATGTACTAAGTGGACGTGTAGGTTATCACCCTACTTGGAAAATGGTATTAGGTTTATTCCCAAAAGAAGACAAAATTAAAGCAATGGATGCACTAGAACGCGTCAATATCTTAGATAAATATAATCAACGCTCTGATGAATTATCAGGTGGCCAACAACAACGTATATCTATTGCACGTGCGCTATGCCAAGAATCCGAAATTATTCTTGCAGATGAACCAGTTGCTTCATTAGACCCATTAACAACGAAACAGGTTATGGATGATTTAAGAAAAATCAACCAAGAATTAGGCATCACAATTTTAATTAATTTACATTTTGTTGACTTGGCAAAAGAATATGGTACACGCATCATTGGTTTACGTGATGGTGAAGTTGTCTATGATGGTCCTGCATCTGAAGCAACAGATGACGTATTTAGTGAAATATATGGACGTACAATTAAAGAAGATGAAAAGCTAGGAGTGAACTAACATGCCTTTAGAAATACCTACAAAGTATGACTCCCTTTTAAAGAAAAAGGTTTCTTTAAAAACGAGTTTTACCTTCATGTTAATCATTGTGCTTATCATTTGGAGCTTCATTTATACGGGGTTTAATTTTGGAGATTTAATGATAGGAATACCTCAAATAGGTGATCTATTCAAACAAATGATTCCACCTGATTTCGAGTATTTACAACAAATTACAACGCCAATGTTAGATACCATTCGAATGGCTATCGTAAGTACAGTATTAGGTAGCATCGTTTCAATACCAATTGCGTTATTATGTGCTAGCAATATCGTTCATCAAAAGTGGATTTCAATACCCTCGCGCTTTATTTTAAATATAGTTCGTACTATTCCAGATTTGTTATTAGCAGCAATCTTTGTGGCTGTATTTGGAATCGGTCAAATTCCAGGGATATTAGCATTGTTTATTTTAACTATCTGTATTATTGGAAAATTATTATATGAATCATTGGAAACGATAGATCCAGGTCCAATGGAAGCAATGACGGCTGTTGGCGCTAATAAAATAAAATGGATTGTTTTCGGTGTTGTACCACAAGCCATATCGTCATTTATGTCATACGTATTATATGCATTTGAAGTAAATATACGAGCTTCAGCTGTGCTTGGATTAGTCGGCGCTGGCGGTATTGGATTGTTTTATGATCAAACACTTGGTTTATTTCAATATCCAAAAACAGCAACGATTATTTTATTTACTTTAGTTATCGTCGTCGTCATTGATTACATCAGTACGAAAGTGAGGGCACATCTCGCATGACACAGGAAATAGCAAAATATAATGTTCACACAAAAGCACACAAACGAAAATTGATTAAAAGATGGCTTATTGCAATTGTCGTCTTAGCTATTATCATCTGGGCATTTGCAGGTGTACCAAGTTTAGAACTTAAAAGTAAATCATTAGAAATCTTAAAATCCATATTCAGCGGATTATTCCATCCTGACATCAGCTATATCTATATACCAGATGGCGAAGACTTATTACGTGGTTTACTTGAAACCTTTGCGATAGCCGTTGTAGGTACTTTCATCGCCGCAATTATCTGTATTCCATTAGCATTTTTAGGTGCAAATAATATGGTAAAGTTACGCCCGGTTTCAGGTGTTAGCAAATTTATTTTAAGTGTTATACGTGTCTTCCCAGAAATTGTAATGGCACTTATATTTATCAAAGCTGTTGGCCCAGGTTCATTTTCAGGTGTATTAGCTTTAGGTATCCATTCCGTAGGTATGCTTGGGAAACTTTTAGCTGAAGATATTGAAGGTCTAGATTTCAGTGCTGTAGAATCATTAAAGGCCAGTGGTGCGAATAAAATTAAAACACTCGTATTTGCAGTCATACCACAAATTATGCCTGCCTTTCTATCACTCATACTTTATCGCTTTGAACTAAACTTACGTTCAGCTTCTATACTGGGGCTAATTGGGGCTGGTGGTATCGGGACACCACTCATATTTGCCATTCAAACACGTTCTTGGGACCGTGTAGGTATTATATTAATCGGTTTAGTACTAATGGTCGCAATTGTCGATTTAATTTCCGGTTCAATCCGAAAACGTATTGTTTAACATTAAATCAGGATACTCCTAAATAAGAGGTCCTACCGTCTTACGTTTCTCTATTATAATAAAAACAGCAGTGAAGAAAACTATTGTTATAGTTAACTTCACTGCTGTTTTTATAATATCTAAATTTATTCTATTTCAATTCCTTTAAATAACTTTTACCGAACTCTGGTAATGTTACGTTGAAATTATCTGCTATAGTTGCACCGATAGAACTGAATGTAGTATCACTTTCTAGTGCATGACCACCTTTAAATTTCGGACTGTACATAATTACTGGGATATATTCTCTCGTATGGTCCGTACCTGGCGCTGTCGGGTCATTACCATGGTCTGCTGTAATAATTACTAAATCGTCTTCTTTTAAGTTGCTAAACAGTTCTGGCAAGCGATCATCGAAATCTTTAATTGCTTGTGCATAACCTGGTTTATCACGACGATGACCGTATAATGCATCAAAGTCTACTAAGTTTAAGAAGCTAATACCTGTGAAATCTTTCTTAACAATTTTCATCAATTGATCCATACCGTCCATGTTACTCTTCGTACGAACCGCTTCTGTTACACCTTCACCATCATAAATGTCATTAATTTTACCGATGGCAATAACATCATAACCACCGTCTTTCAAATGATCTAAGACAGTTTTACCAAAAGGTTTTAACGCATAGTCATGTCGATTAGATGTACGTGTAAAGTTTCCTGGTTCACCAACATATGGACGTGCGATAATACGACCAATTAAATATTTAGGGTCTTTTGTCAACTCACGAACCTTTTCACAAATATCATATAACTCTTCTAATGGGATAATGTCTTCATGTGCAGCAATTTGCAATACTGGGTCTGCACTTGTATAAACAATTAAGTCACCAGTTTTCATTTGGTGCTCGCCCCACTCATCGATAATTTGCGTACCCGATGCCGGTTTGTTAGCAACAACTTTACGACCTGTCATTTCTTCAATTTGTTGAATTAACTCTTCAGGGAATCCATTAGGGTATACTTTAAAAGGTTGCATAATATTTAATCCCATAATTTCCCAGTGACCAGTCATTGTATCTTTACCAACTGAAGCTTCACTCAATTTAGTATAGTATGCTTCTGGTTGTTCAACTGCATTTACTACTGGTAATTTATCGATGTTCCCTAGACCTAACTTTTCAAGGTTTGGTAAAGTTTGATCGAAACCTTCTAAGGTATGTCTTAAAGTATGTGAACCTTCATCTTTAAAATCAGCTGCGTCTGGCGCTTCACCAATACCTACTGAATCCATTACGATTAAATGTACACGATTAAATGGTCTTGTCATAGCTATCACTCCCAAAATTTATATATATTAGTAATCTGAATCTGCTTCTAAACCTTGCATAATTTGAACACCTGCGCTCGCACCAATACGTGTCGCACCTGCTTCAACCATTTTATTGAAATCTTCTAAATTACGTACGCCACCTGATGCTTTTACTTCTACATCAGCACCTACTGTATCTTTCATTAATTTAACGT